>JBILMC010000087.1:0-5771 GCA_044375755.1 Chitinophagaceae bacterium | reverse complement strand
ATTAAATAAAGGCCGCTCAATACTAAGGCGCATTTAGCAAGAACAGGTCGGTTTCTAACAGAAACTTTCCCGATTAATAAAAAAATAAATGTGACAAACAGTGGAATTGTAAAAAAAGGATCGGCAACAAATAAAACATTAAACGCAAAACGAATATGACTAAAAGGCTCAAGCCATCCAGTTCCATAAACGTTCATAGAATCAATTAATACATGAATAAGCAACTCAATGAAAGAAAATATTAACCACCCCTTTCTAGATAACCCGATGCCCCATCCCACTCTCTTACTCAATTCCGACCAAAAAAGAGATAAAAGAACAACAAATAAAAATGAATGTGTAAATCCCCGGTGTGCCAACAGATCTTCTGCCGAGCTTAACCAAAATCCTGCTATAAAATCTACATCTGGAATCGTTTGAAAAATTGCACCTGCTAACCAGGCTTTTCTTCCTAATTTCTTTCCCGCAAGGACCTCGCCTACACAAGCACCTAAAACAATATGTGTTAAAGAATCCATTCGATTCAAATAGGATCTACATCAATAATGACGGCTACTTTAGTATACTTTTTTTGCTGACGTAAAGCAAAAACTGCATTTTTTATATCCTTTTTACATTGCTCCATTAAAGAGGCCTTTCGAGGCAATTTTAACAAAATCTCCATTCGGTATTGATTTCTTACACGAAAGACAATTGAGGGAGCAGGCCCTATCATATATCCTCGATATTGATCGCTGAGTAATTTCATAAGAGCATGACAAGCCCCCCTAGATACTATTTCATCAGTATGTCGAACACTCAAAAGAATTAGCTTACTAAATGGAGGATAAAAAAATGTTTCACGCTGCAAAAGCTCCTCTTTAAAAAAAGAGAGGTAATCGTGATTTTTTAAAAAATCGAATAAAGGCTGTTGTGGATTATAGGTTTGAACAATTACTTTTCCTTTTTTCTGTCTTCGGCCAGCCCTACCACTCACCTGCTCTATTAATTGAAATGCCCTTTCATGAACCCTAAAATCAGCAAATTGAAATAGCCCATCAGCATCTAATACGCCAACCACATCTACTTTTGCAACATCCAATCCTTTCACTACCATTTGCGTCCCAATCAAAATATCAATTTCGCCCGTCTCAAATGCTTGCACCAATTTATCGTGTGCATTTTTACCTCGTATCGTATCAATATCCATTCTGGCTACACGGGCATTTGGAAAAAGCTCAGCTAATGTCTCTTCCACAAGCTCTGTCCCAAAGTTTTTCTGCACAAACTTTTCCTTACCACAGGAGCCGCAACGAAATAGAGTCGAATATCGACTTCCGCAATAATGACAAAGTAGCTGTTTTTCTCGCTTATGATAAGTTAGAGAGATATCGCAGTGCAAACACCTCGGCACCCAACCACATTGCACACACACCTGATAGGGTGAATATCCTCGACGATTTTGAAATAAAATCACTTGCCGCGACTCATCAAGAGCTTTTTGAATAGCTTCTTGCAATGGAGCAGTCAAAATTTGAATTTCCTTTTTTTGACTTGCTACATTCTTTCGATTTACCAACTCCACCAAAGGAACAGACACCGCACCAAATCGCTCTGTCAGCGTTACAAGCCCATATTTATCATCAATTGCATGTTTATATGTTTCCAGGGATGGAGTTGCACTGCCCAGTAACACTTTTGCTTTAAAAAGAGTAGCTAGATAAATGGCTGCATCTCGACCATTATAGCGAGGTGAAGGCTCTTGTTGTTTAAAGGATGACTCATGCTCTTCATCGCAAATTACTAGCCCTAGCGATTTAAATGGCAAGAAAACAGCGGATCTAGCTCCTAGAATAATTTTGTATTCTCCTGTTAAGACACGATTCCATATTTCCACTCTTTCATTTGCAGAAAATTTAGAATGATAGACACCTACATGGCCTCCAAAATGGTGTTGTAATCGACGTATTATTTGAGAAGTCAGTGCAATTTCTGGCAGTAAATACAAAACCTGTTTACCTTTTTGAATTGCCGATGCAATTAGCTCAATATAGATATTGGTTTTACCACTAGACGTCACACCATGAAGTAGACAGACATCCTTTTTTTCAAAAACAGTCTCAATTTCTTTATACGCTTGGCGCTGGGCAGTCGATAAACTAAAGTCAATTGAAATAAACGGAGGTAGTTCTTCAATTCTGCTAACTTGACGCTCTTGAATAACTAGAATCCCTTTAGTCACCAATGCTTTTACCACTGATATATTTTCACCAGAAGACTTAACTAACTGTTGAGAAGATATTGCAAGACCTCCTTTACTAATTTCCGAAAAATGTAAAATAAGATTTAGCTGTCGTTCGGAGCCCTTCCAATTATTCACCAAGGTTTCTAAAATGTTTTCGTTTGAATAGTGGGGTGAAAAGGCTAAATAATTTTCTTTACGTGGCTTATACCGCTCTACCAACGATTCTTGAATCAGACACACAGATTGCGATAATAATTTTTCAATCACCGGATAAATATGCCGTCTATTCAGTACTAATTGCACTTCACTAATCTGTAACTTTTTTCGCAAGAATAAAGCTTCTGCCACCAAATACTCATCAGTAGATAAATGAGAGAAATCATCACTTGCATCCTCATTCCAAATTAATTCTGTATCACTAGTTAAACGAAAATTAGCGGGTAATGCTGCCGCCATCACCTCACCTTGGGTGCATAAATAATAATTGGAAATCCAATCCCAAAATTTAAGCTGCTGACAAAAAATAATTGGTTTCGGATCTAACACCTGTAAAATAGGCTTAATCTGACTAGACTGGCTAGCTGAAGAGTATACTCTTTTTACTAAGCCCGCATATCTTTTACGTTTTCCCAAATTCACTTCCACCCTACAACCAACTTTTACTTGATCAACTAATGTAGACGGGATAGACCAAGTGTAAATAGTTGGCAATGCAGTTGGAATTAAAATATCCGCAAAGAAAATCGGTTGCTGATCTGGGAAGGGCATGTTAAATCTAATTTACCAAACTATCTGCAACTGTCAGCTAACCTTTTATCCAAGGAGCCTGATACTCGATCAATTTTTTCTCCATAAGATCCATGACTCGCTGCTTTAAAACAGGGATGTCCTCCAAGGTATACCCCTCAACTGAAATCTCTTCAAGATATACAGACCTGCTAAATCCCGGAGATAACGAAAAAGGATGCCGGTAATGCATCAGCTTATAGCCATCTAAAAACAAAAGCGGTTTTATGGGCGTACCCGTTTCAATTGCAATTTTAAAAGCCCCATCATAAAATGATTTGAGTGGAGATGGTGTCATATTAAAAGTTCCTTCCGGAAATACAAAAATGGAAATTCCTCGCTGAAGTAACTCTTTTAACTTGCTAACGCTTTCAGCCCTATTTTTAGGGTCACTTCGATCAACCGTTACAATAGCATTGCGATAAATAAACCCAAATATGGGAATAGCAGCCGTCTCAGCCCTTCCCAAGGGACGAAAATGCTGACGGATAGTTTTCACTAAAATAACCGCATCAAAGTATGAAATATGATTCGCAATAAAAACAGTCGGACGAGTTGGATCGTGCGGTGCCTCAAAGTAGTTTTTATGCCGCATAAATACTAGCGGCATCCAACAATCTGCCCAAAACATACAAAGTCGCATCATCCGATTTGCTCCATGAAAACGCCCTCCCCATGAAAAAATCACAAAAAATGGGAGTATCACAAACATGATTGCAATAAAAATCAGCAAAGCGTAAATCACATACAACCACCGAATGGGCGCAAGTAGGGTTTTCATAGACACAGATTATAAAATTAGGATAAGGAACCGGTATGGCAAGGAATTGGTAAATTTGCACCCCATGTCTAAAGCCACCTCCATCGCTTTTCATACGCTGGGATGTAAATTGAATTTTTCTGAAACATCTGCCTTGGCAAGCCAACTTAATAAAGAAGGCTACGAACAAAGAAATTTTGAAGAAAAGGCAGACATCTATGTTATCAATACTTGCTCTGTAACAGATAATGCAGACAAGGAGTGTCGTCAATTAGTAAGAAGAGTGCAGCGAAAATCTCCGGAAAGTCTGGTTGTAGTTACTGGCTGCTATGCTCAACTCAAACCAAAAGAAATTGCATCTATTCCAGGTGTAGATCTAGTGTTGGGTGCCAGCGCAAAATTTGATCTCTCTTCTCATTTGCAAACGTTAAAAAAAGGGGACGAAACTAAAATCTGCAGTTGCGATATTGAAGATGTCTCTGTATTTAATGTATCCTGGTCTGCGGAGCATCGTACAAGAACATTCCTTAAAGTACAGGATGGGTGCGACTATAACTGCTCTTTTTGTACCATTCCGTTAGCCAGAGGCAAAAGCAGAAGCGATTCAATTAAAAATGTTCTTGAAAATGTAAAAGAAATTGCAAAGGCAGGATCGAAAGAAATTATTTTCACGGGTGTCAATTTGGGAGATTTTGGTGAAAATGGTGAGAATTTTTATCAACTCATACAAGCTGTTGATGCACTTCAATTAAATATCCGATACCGCATATCGTCCATCGAGCCCAATCTGTTAACAGATGAAATTATAAAGTTTGTTGCGCAAAGCACGCAATTTATGCCACACTTCCACATTCCTTTACAAAGTGGAAGTGATAAGATTCTTGGCCGAATGCGCAGGCGCTACAAAAGTGATTTATATCGAAAGCGAATTTTACTAATCAAAGAGTACATTCCAGATGCTTGTATTGGCGTAGATGTAATTGTGGGTTTTCCTGGAGAAACAGATAACGACTTTTTGGAGACTTATAATTTTCTTGCTTCTCTTCCTGTATCATATTTTCACGTATTCACCTATTCAGAGCGTGAAAATACACTAGCTGCCGAAATGGAAAATGAGGTACCCGTTCCTATTAGACACGTACGAAATAAAAAATTACGAGCCCTTTCCTATGAAAAACAAATGAAATTTGAAGAGGAGCAAAGAGGAAAACTTAGACCAGTTTTGTTTGAAAGACAAGAGAAAGGAGATATGATGGAAGGGTACTCTGATAATTATATAAGAGTTACAACCCCGTATCGTAACGAATGGGTAAATCAAGTTATTGAATGGAAGATTTAAACAATTAAAATTATCTTCATGGCCTCTGGAACGTTAGCTCAGTTGGTTTAGAGCACTACTTTGACAGAGTAGGGGTCACTGGTTCGAGTCCAGTACGTTCCACTCTCCTTTACAACCCTTTCTTGAACGACTATTTATTTGCAAAAAGAGATCCCTTTTTAAATAAAAAAGAGGTCACGTTAGTAACCTCTTGATTTTCACTGTGGGAGCTGACGGGATCGAACCGCCGACCCTCTGCTTGTAAGGCAGATGCTCTAAACCAGCTGAGCTAAGCTCCCCAAGAAGGGTGCAAAGATAGGAGCTGGCATTGATTTTACAAAACAGAAATCAAAATCAAGCTGCAAAATAATGTGGAAAGGAGTATTTACTACCTCATTGTCATGCTTGCAAAACAGGGTATTTTTGTGCCCCATGGAATTGAACAAAAGTTTTAATCATACTCAGGCTGAACAAAAATGGTATAAACACTGGATTGAAAAAGGTTATTTTCATTCAGAGCCAGATAACAGAGAGCCCTATACAATTGTAATCCCACCCCCTAATGTGACAGGCGTGCTTCACATGGGCCACTGTCTGAACAATACAATACAGGATGTGCTGATCCGAAGAGCCCGTATGCAAGGTAAAAATGCATGTTGGATTCCAGGAACAGACCATGCTTC
>JBILMC010000085.1:0-5808 GCA_044375755.1 Chitinophagaceae bacterium | reverse complement strand
GAGCCATGCGGGAGGAGATCTTTGATGAATTCTCCTTCGTGCCTATGTTAGTTGGAAAGGAAAGCTGAATCTTTCTTCTTACCTTTCCCATACAAAATCCTGTTATGCGTATTGGTCCGTTTTTAGCATGCGCCACGCTATCAATTGCATTGGTAGTGGCGCTCGATCGCCCACACGGTAAAATTCCACCGCTCGGAAAATTCTTAAGTCCTCAATATGGTTTTTGGCAAAATGCCGAACCCATTGGAATGGATTATGGTGGAACATTACAATTAAATGGGCTAAAAGGAGATGCTACTGTTTATTTTGATGATCGATTAGTTCCGCATGTCTTTGCAGAAAATGAGGAGGATCTTTATTTTATTCAGGGTTATTTACATGCTCGATTTAGATTATTTCAAATTGATTTACAAACAAGAGCTGCCGCAGGTAGGGCGAGCGAACTAGCAGGGTCAAAGGCTATTAACTTTGATCGTGAACAGCGTCGACTCGGGATGGTTTTTGCTGCTGAAAATGCACTAAAAGAAATGGAAGGAGATCCTTTATCTAAATCCATCTTTGATTCATATACCGCAGGAGTTAATTCATACATTGATCAATTGACTGAGGCAGCTTTACCTATTGAGTATAAATTAATGCATGTTACTCCAGAGCGTTGGACAAACTTAAAGTCAGCATTATTATTAAAAATGATGGCTAAAATGCTCTCAGCTGGAACAGAAAATGATTTAGCTAACACAAACGCGAAATCAATTTTTATTCCAGAAGAGTTGTCTCGATTATATCCGCAGGTTCCGGATTCATTATTGCCCATTGTTCCCAATGGAACTATTTATCCAAAACCTGCTGTTATCCCTGTAAGGCCTGCTAATGCCGACTCCCTTTATTTTAATAACAAACAGACCGTAGCTGTGCAATCCATCGACAGACCTGATCCTGGGAATGGAAGTAATAACTGGGTTGTCGCGGGATCAAAAACAAAAAGTGGTGCTCCAATTTTGGCAAATGATCCTCACTTAGAGCTCTCTTTGCCTTCAATTTGGTTTGAAATTCAACTCAAGTCTTCTAGCTCCAATTCCTATGGAGTTTCATTGCCTGGATGTCCATTTGTAGTTATTGGGTTTAATGATAGCATAGCCTGGGGCGTTACAAACTCTCAACGGGACGTTAAAGATTACTATGAAATTAAATTCAAAGATGAAAGCAGAAAAGAATATTGGTTTGCTGGAAAATGGGTGCCCTGTAAGCTTAGAGTAGAAGAGATAAAAGTAAAAGACAGCCTGCCAGTGTATGATACAGTGGCCTATACCATTTTTGGCCCGGTTCAATTTGATCATAGCTATTCGACTGCTTCTTCTGCTAACAGAAATCTTGCCGTACGATGGGCTGCCCATGACCCTAGTAATGAGGGTATGACTTTTTACAAACTAAATCGAGCTCGTAATTATGCCGATTACGAGGAGGCTATCCGCACTTTCACATGCCCGGGTCAGAATTTCATTTTTGCTTCACGCACGGGAGATATTGCTATTTGGCAACAAGGTAAGTTTCCGGCTCGCTGGGATAACCAAGGCCTATATGTAATGCCTGGAGAAGACAGTAGTTTTCTGTGGCAAGGATATATTCCACAGCAAGAAAACCCTCACAGTTTAAATCCTGCAAGAGGATATTTACAAAGTGCCAACCAACGTGCTGCCGATTCAACGTATCCTTATTTTATTCCAGGTAGTTATATAACTGCCCGCGGCGTTAGAATTGATAAAAAGCTAGCCTCGATGTCTGGAATTACACCCTCTGATTTGATGGCTTTGCACTATGATTATTTTAATACATCAGCTGAAGATCTCAGGCCTACATTATTGAAATATATTATTGAGGAGCAGTTGACTGCAAAAGAATTGTCTTACCTCCAGCAGTTTAAAAATTGGGATTTGTATGCTACACCCAACTCAATTGGGCAAACTGTTTTTCAGTGCTTTTGGGATAGCGTTCAATATTCAATATGGTCAGATGAAGTAAATCGTACTACTCCTGCCGCTACCTGGCCCACCGAGCAGACAACATTGGAATTATTATTAAAAGATACTGCATTGATCTACGCAGATGATATTACTACAACACAAAAAGAAACATTGCCTGTCATTATCACCAATGCTTTTAAAAAAGCTGCAGTCAATTTGCAACAAAAAGAAGTAGAGGGTAAACTGACTTGGAGTAAGTTTATGAATCCAAGTGTTTACCACTTATTAAAGGATGCTCTCCCTGCTTTTGCAAGAAAGGGTTTAACGGTGGGCGGCTATGGTAATATCGTGAATGCAATCAAACATAGTCATGGCCCTAGTTGGAGAATGATTGTTCATCTGATTGATGGAATTGAAGCATATGGTGTTTTCCCTGGTGGTCAGAGCGGAAACCCGGGTAGCCGTTTTTATGATAATAATGTTTCAGTTTGGGAAAAAGGAGAGTATAACAAGTGTTGGCTAATGCGAGAGGCTGATAAAGAGGACAGCCGAATTAAATGGGTATTACGTGCAAAAAAATCTTAAAAAGTAATCTATGAAGTTTTCATTGTCTATACTACTTACGCTCTTGGGCGGGGTAGGTATTTCTCTTATCAGCGCCGTTCCCTGGTGGGGTTTTGTAGGTGTGTCATTTGCTGTTGCATTAGTTATTCATCAGGTTCCTGCTCGTGCATTTGCTGCGGGCTTTTTAGGTATGTTTTTAGCTTGGGGTGGACTTGCTTGGTGGATCGATTGGCAAAACACTAGTTTATTATCTAAACAAATCGCTTCTATATTCCCCTTGCAAGGATCTTCTGCTGCATTACTGATGCTTACCAGCATAATGGGAGGGCTTTTGGGAGGAGTGACTGCCATTACGGGTAGTTATCTTCGCATGAGCAAAAACAAAATTTGAGTGCGCCCTCCGTTATTGAAGATTGCCTTCGTTTATTTTATTTTGCAACTGTTTTTTCTTCAAGGAAACAGTACGCTAATTCGAGGAAGAGTTACCGAAAAGGGCGGCCATGCACTTCCTTTCGCTTCAATTTTAGTTATCGCAAAGAGTAAGGGGGTGACAGCCAACGGAGAGGGCTTTTATGAAATTGAACTCCAACCTGGGGTCTATCGTCTCTCGTGTCAATATGTAGGATATGCTACCCAAGAAAAACAGATACAGGTTGAAGGGTATGCGGTTACGCTTGACTTTTTATTAGAAAAACAAGAGTTGGTTTTACCGGCTGTTACCATTTCAAATAAAGAAAATCCAGCTAATCGGCTGATTCAATTGAATTCTGAGTCGTTTAGTTGTGAGGTTTATTCGAAGGGGCAGCTACGGTTACGAAATTTTCCTACTCGTTTTCTATCTCAAAAGGTCGATTTTGAAGATGGCGATACAAGTAAAAAAAAGATTCTATATCTATCTGAAACGATCTCGAATTTTTCGCAACAAAATCGAAAGGAAAAAAAGATTGTGGTTGTTTCTTCTAAAGTCAGCGGAAACACAGATGGATTTGGCTTGGCAGTACCTGATCAGTACTCGCTGTATGATAACTTAGTTTTGACAGGAACCCAATTGAATCCACGCGGATTTGTTTCTCCGTTAGCTTCCAATGCCTTTTCTTTTTATAGATACAAACTTGTCGGAACTTTTACAGAAAAGGAAAAGCTAATCAGTCGAATAAAGGTTACTCCAAAAAGGAAAGGTGAGCCATTGTTTGAAGGAGAAATTTCAATTGTTCAAGAGGATTGGCAAATGCATTCAGCGGAACTATACTTACTTAAGTCGCAGCAACTTGAACTTATCGACACACTTCGTTTTGTACAACTTTATCATGAAATAGAGCGGGGTCGGTGGATGTTATCCAGCCAAGTATTATTTCCGGCTGCAAAAAAATTTGGGTTTGATGCATATGGCAGCTTTATTAATGTGTATTCGCAGTATCAGTTGAGCCCAAATTTGAGGAAACGTTCATCTGATCGCTTTTTGTTGCGATATGAGGATAGTTCCAATAAGAGAACACTTCAGTATTGGGAGACAATTCGACCTATTCCATTAACGATAGAGGAGCAACTTGATTATGTGAAAAAGGATAGTCTTGAAAAAAGAAGAATGGATCCTCGCTATTTAGATTCTTTAAATAAGATTCGTAATAAGTTTACGCTTCCTAAATTGATATTGACTGGGCAAACTATCTTAACAAAAGGAACTAAATTTTCTCTTAGCCTAAACCCCATAATCGAACAGCTTGCATTTACTCCGGCAGAGGGAATGGTGGTGCAACCCATTTTACGCTTTCAAAATAAACTGGATAGTGGTTCTTCTCGTCGTTCAATTTCAGGATCTTTAGTTATTCGAACAGGCCTCTTAAATGGGCACATCAACCCATATTTGTCAACTAATTATACGCCTGCAACGCAGTTACGCAGTAATTTCTCTTTAGGGGTGGGACGTCAAGTTTTACAATTTAATCCGCAGAGTCCCATTACTGACCGTGGTAATACATTGTCTAGTTTGCTATATGAGCAAAACCGTATAAAATCATATGAGGCTTTTGTAATTCGTCTCGGTTATAACACCGCATTAGGCTCGGGTCTTTCTTTAGGGTTAAATTTTCGATTCGAAAACCGAGAGGCGCTAAATAATATTACCTCTTATACATGGATTGATAAAAGTAACAGGACCTATTCACCCAACTTCCCGGTAGAACTTTCGCCTAACAATATTTTAAATCATCAAGTTGTTGACTTATCATTTTTAATACGATGGCAACCGGGTACGCGATACATAAAGCTACCTGAGCGTATAATAAATGTTGGAAGTGATAAACCAGTTTTTAGTTTCGTGTATACACAAGCACTAAAAAATATTTTTAATAGTGACGGCAGGTATTCCAAATGGAAAATTGGAGTTACCGATAGTTATAATTTCGGTTTGAAAGGATTTCTTCGCATTCGGTTGGCAACAGGAGGATTTTTTAATAGGGATTCTGTGCCATTACCCGATTATATCCATTTCAATGGCAACAATTCTCAGCTGGCCAGTGAATATCTCAATAGTTTTCAAGTTTTGCCCGTCTACCAACTAAGTCATACTGAAAAGTGGTATGGATTAGGACATTTGGAGTATAACTTACGTGGCCTTTTGACAAATAAAATTCCCATCATAAAAAAACTAAAACCTTATCTAATAGTGGGTGTTAATGCCTGTTATGCTTCAAAAGAAAAAAACCATGTTGAATGGTTTCTAGGGGTTGATAATTTATTGAAGCAGTTCCGTTTTGATTATGTGACCGGCTATCAGCCCAATGGGATAGTGATTTCAGGTGTCAGAATCGGTTTCAAAGGGATGTAAGCCTAATTTTGATTTATTTTATCTTTGTGCTGATTTGGAATTTTGCCCAACCTGCAATTGGGGTTCTGATCGAACTAAAATTCTTTTTATGACTTCTTTGCACAATCGTATCTCACGACGTGAGCTGAAAGAGCGTTTGCTCTCAGACCCTACTCCAAGAACAACCATATCCTTCTATTGTTATTTTCACATAGAAGATACTCGCCAATTCAGAAATCAATTCTTTGTTTCATTATTTGCACTAGGTGTACTTGGGCGAATCTATGTTGCGCAAGAAGGGGTTAACGCTCAAATCAGTATTCCTACAGCATCGTTGGATGGATTAAGAGAATATTTAGACTCGATTCCTGCTTTGAAAGGGTGCCGATTAAATATTGCAGTGGGTGACGATGGAAAATCTTTTTTTGTTTTAGATATTAAAGTGCGAAATAAAATCGTTGCAGATGGAATAGAGGA
>JBILMC010000159.1:0-3717 GCA_044375755.1 Chitinophagaceae bacterium | reverse complement strand
CTATTTTCTTCAAAATTGAGCAATGGTTTGATTTTATTCATTTTTGTAGCCATTGTGTTAGGAGGGGTGTACAAAAAGATTGATGTATTTGATGCCTTTGTAGATGGAGCAAAAGGTGGTTTTGAAACTGCAATAAGAATCATTCCTTACATAGTAGGAATGCTTGTTGCTATTAGTTTGTTGCGTACTAGTGGTAGTTTTGATTATCTAATAAATGGAGTCAAGTACCTGTTCGCAGCACTAGGTACAGATACTCGTTTTGTCGATGGGCTTCCCACTGCGTTAATAAAACCTTTGAGTGGAAGTGGAGCTCGTGGAATGATGTTAGATACGATGAAGACATATGGCCCTGATTCATTTGCTGGACGGCTTTCAGCAGTCTTGCAGGGTTCATCCGATACGACTTTCTACGTGGTAGCTGTTTATTTTGGATCAGTGGGTGTACGTAATACTCGCTATGCGATTGGCTCAATGCTGTTAGCTGATTTAGTTGGCGTGCTTACTGCTATATTCCTTAGCTATCTATTCTTTGCATAATGTTGTTGCATAAAAAAAGTCGCCCAAACTGGACGACTTTTTTTATGTATCTAATTATTGATTAGTAGTTCACAACTAAAGTTGCCGCGCGAATACTGGTTCCGCTTGTGGCACGATGGGATCCGCGATATACAACTGTATAACTACGCTGAGGTAAAAGAGTAGAAACAGTAGAAGTAGCTAGTACTGTAGTAGTACCTGCTAATCGTATTTGAAAAGCCTCTGTTCCTATTCTGGATGGATGAACAATAAACTCTGTTACATCAGTATACTTCAGATTTGTAGCAACGATTTCATTTTTACCGAGAGAAACAACATCGATTGCAGGAGTTTCAGCAACACCATTGTATGCAAAATTCGCAAAACGAACTCTGCAGGTAGTGTCAGTTGGAATAGTGATTGGCGTTCTTACTGTTTTCTGCTTAGGTGAAGTGATGGTGTCAAATGTGAAAACCATGTAATTATTTCCATTATCAAAGTTTTGAGCAAAGACCAATGCAGTTTGAGTGGTTGTAGAAAGGGTGTCTCTTACCATCATATTTCTTAAACCGCTTTTAACTGCAAAGCCAAAACCTGTAGCAGGAAATAAATTGCCTGTTGAAAGGGCAGATCCATTGACTGGATTTCCGTCAACATATACATAATTTCTAGAGGCGCCAACTGTGCCCACAAATACCTGTAAAGTTGAGCCTTTACCGGTATAGTAGTCGGCAGCTAATTTTTTGTCAAATGACTTTTGGCAAGATTGCATCAAAAGGGTACTGGCAGTAATTGCTAACGCAAGTAGTGCGTACCGAGATAATTTAGTTGAATGCATACGCTTCATTATTTTCAGTTAGTTTATGGTTTAGAGAACCAGCACTCTTTGGTAATATAATCAGGTGCAAAAGCTCCAAGACGGTTTAATTCATCTACGTTGTATAAATATTCTGAGTTATAACGTGGCCTTACTCTGTAAATCCATTTACCTAAATTATTAGGGAAAAGATCAATGCCCGTTGGCGGAGCAAACTCTCTGTAAACCTGCTGGCCAGTGACAGGATCTAAGTCTGTGTAGTGATAACGACGCATATCTACCCAAACTTCAGTCACACCCCAGCCATACATAGCAATAAATTTTTGCATCATGATATGCGAAAGTGTCAAGTTGGCAGCGCTAGGTACAATTGTGGGGTTGTTTAAGAATGCATCTCTTTGCGTGTCATTCATGCGAAGAGCGCTAGGAACGCTTGTTTCGTAATTAGATCTTAATTCAACAATGTTTAACTCGATTCCTTTTTTGTAAGCAAACAATGCTCCAGCTCGGTCTCCCTTTCTAAGCATGGCCTCTGCTTTTACAAATTGCATCTCAGCAGCAGTCATAATTGGGAAAATGGGAGCATTTTTAAAAATATAGCGACAAGCGTCATCATTACCGGGTGCAGCAGTAATCGAAAATGCGCCACCCCAAAAATTATCTGGACGCTCATTTACGTTAGTCAGAAGGTCGCTTCCTCTATTGGGACGAATACCCTTATAGGTGCCTAAAGGATTTTCACGGATAATATAAGATGCGCGGGGGTCAACACTATTAGTTGGAAACTGAGTGTTAATACCAGACATCAAATCTGCAATAAACTTTGATTGGCGTAAAGTCCCAACATTACCTCTGAAAGGAGACCAAAAACTATACGTTCCTGTACCACCAGTATTTGACCAAGTAATATTAGTATTCTCACTGTTTGCCTGCATGGCAAGGTTGGCATAGTAAATAACAGAATCTGGCTGGTAGATAGATTTGTTAGTTACGCGGTGAAACGTTCTTGCCAAAACACCATATGTGAATTTTTTCCAACGGTTAAGATCGCCACCATTTCCATACCGATCACTTCTTGCCAGATTAGCAGGATTCATACCGTCGCCAGTTTTAGATAAATTGGCTAAGGCTGCATGACAAAGTCGTTTTACTTCCTCGTAAACGTCTGGTTGAGGGTCGTATTTAAAAACAAGCTGTTCTGGACGGAAAGCTTCACGTAGAATAACGTCATCGTGAACATCAGTTAAGGTCATCCATGACCAAGCGCGAAGTGCTTGAGCAACGCCTACATAATCCCACTTCTTCTCCTCCGTTCCCCATTCAATGATGCGACTGATGTTCGCGCCCATTCCGTAATAATGCATGGCCCAAATACTTCCCAAGATATCACTTCGATTGATAAAATTATCTCCCATCTGGTCATACTGATTACCAGTTCCGTTAGTCGCCCAAAACTGCACATAACGTCCAAAGTACAATCCATCATTTTGTGGACCATAAAGGGTACCGTTAGCCGAGTGTTGAATAGCCATATTGGAAATTACTCCAGGTAGTAGCTCTTCCACGGGTTGTTTAGTTAATGCATTGGGATTAGCAAATGCATCGTCAATCTTTTTAGTACAACTGCTAAATGTAAGTACTGAAATAGCAGCTGGAAGAATGAGTTTATTTAGAATATTATATTTCATATTGCAGATTTTCATTGGTTAAAAGGAAGCTCTTACTCCAAAATTAACTTGCAGAGGTGCGGATAGGGTTCCATAGTCAAAGCCAAAGGCGCCCACACCACGACCACCAGCAGTATTACCATTCACTGAAGGGTCAGCTCCGCTGTAATTTGTAAACAAAATCAAATCATTACCAGTTACAAAAGCACTCAGATTTTTTACACCACGAATGATGTTTTTCTTGAAGGTATAACTGAGGGTGATGTCTCGTAAACGGAAGAAGTTTACATCTCTTTCAATGAATTCTTCATCAGGCAATGTATAGTAAGCGTCATTTAATGCAGGAATGATGCTGATCGTATTCATAGTTGGTGTAGCAGAGTTTTCTAATCCATCACGTAGAACTCCTGTAACCACTCGTGGTGTCCAGCGGTCAGCAGTGTATTTGCTTAAACCATTTACTGTCATGAAACGGTTGGTTCCATTGAATATATCTCCACCTATTTTTAAATCCCACAACATGCTGACTCTCCAGTTTCCAAAGCGGAAATTGTTAGTCCATCCTGTAGTAAAATCTGCATTTCTATCTCCAATCACACGGAAAGTGGCATCGGTGATTGGTAGGCCATTAGCAGGGTTAATCATTACCTGGCCTGCATTATTACGAAGGAATGTAGAACCAGTTATAGAGGTAGTCGGTCCACCCAATGTGATACC
>JBILMC010000213.1:0-2734 GCA_044375755.1 Chitinophagaceae bacterium | reverse complement strand
GAACAAGAAAAGGGAACGGCAACCGATATTGAAAACTTCTGTAAACGTAATTATGGAGTAACTTTTATTTTATTAGAAAAGTCCATAGTGAAAAAAGGTGTCGAACAGCATTCTGTTTATCAGTGGTTGACCGATTCACAGAAGAATGGATGGAACACACAGGGGCCTGTTTGGAATTTTTCAAAATATTTGGTTGACGAACAAGGTCGTTTGACTCATTATATGGACCCTTCGGTTTCACCGCTCGACACGAGAGTAGTGAATGCAATCACCCGTTAATCCAAGGGGCAATTTTGATGATAGTCTACCAGCGCGATCGATGATTTTTCAAATTGGTAACCCTGGTACGTTTTTGCAATGTCATCAAAAACAGCATTGAGTTCTTCTTCTGTTTTTAAGGTTACTAATTTATTTCTGAACTCCTTGATATTGGGCAGTCCTTTTAAATAGTTGGTATAGTGTCGTCTCATTTCATTGATACCAACAACAGGATTTTTCCATTCTATAGAGCGACGCAAGTGTTTCCGGCATACTGCAAGACGCTCTTCAATGGTAGGCGCGGCCAGATGCTCTCCTGTTTTGATAAAGTGCTTGATCTCTCTGAAAATCCAGGGATATCCAATAGCTGCTCTGCCAATCATAATACCATCTACGCCATATCTTTTTTTATACTCCACTGCTTTTTCAGGCGAATTGATATCTCCGTTTCCAAAGATGGGAATTTGAATGCGAGGATTGTTTTTCACTTTACCAATCAGCGTCCAATCGGCTTCTCCTTTATAAAGTTGTGTGCGCGTACGACCATGAATGGCTAATGCTTTGATCCCCACATCTTGCAATCGTTCTGCTACTTCTTCAATATTCTTGCTGTTTTCGTCCCATCCTAATCTGGTTTTGACAGTAACGGGGAGTGAAGTTGATTTAACTACTGCTTCAGTTAATCGAACCATTAAAGGAAGATCACGTAGCACTCCCGCACCAGCTCCTCGGAGTGCCACTTTTTTAACCGGACATCCAAAATTAATATCCAGTAAATCGGGCTGTGTAACTTCTACAATTTTAGCCGCCATTGAAAGACTCTCTTCGTCTCCTCCAAATATTTGAATACCTATCGGTCTTTCGTACTCAAAAATGTCCAGTTTTTTTCTGCTTTTGATTGCATCTCGAATCAATCCTTCCGAAGAAATAAATTCAGTGTACATCAAATCGGCTCCATTGTCTTTGCAAACGGCTCTAAAAGGCGGATCACTTACGTCCTCCATCGGAGCAAGCAAGAGCGGGAAATCGGGTAATTGAATGGGGCCTATTCTGACCATCGTTGGGTTTTGCCTATTTTTGGTTCTTTAGGTACTGCGTTTGAATACGCAAATTTACGATCTAAACAGTCAAGGATACATGAAGGGTCTTTTTCAACACAAAACAGCAGGACAACAATTTTTCCTGTTACTCAGTATTTCTCTCTTTAGTTTTTTTCTGATCGGCTTACTGGGGACGCAGTTATTGAGTGTTATCACCGGAATTTCCATGACAGAAATGGCTGCACTTGATAAAATAGACCCCAAACACCCTTGGTTACCATTTTTTATCCGAGGGATGCAAGCAGTCCAATTTATTGGATTGTTTTTAGTTCCGAGTTGGTTTGCAGCTCGTTTTTTTACTGCAAAGCCTGCAGGAAATTATTTAGGACTTCGTTTGCCCTCTCACGCCGGTTTTTGGTTGATTGGTTCCTTTGCCATTCTCATTGCCTTACCCATGGTTCAATGGCTGGGTGAAGTGAATCGAGCAATCGAATTTCCATCGGAATTAACTAATTGGATTCGCGGAAAGGAAGATGAAGCCAACGAAACAGTAAAAGCACTGTTGTCTCGACACACAATTCAAGATCTTTTATTGAATTTGGTATTTGTAGCAGGGCTAGCTGCAGTGGGTGAAGAGTTGTTATTCAGAGGGGTAATTCAGCGCATTTTTGTGAAACAATTTGGTCAGGCATGGCCGGCAATTATAGTTTCAGCTTTTTTATTTGCCGCATTGCACCTACAATTTTATGGCTTTCTGCCCCGCTTTGCCCTCGGTATTTTATTAGGCGCAATTTATTGGTATAGCGGAAGCTTGTGGGTTGCCATACTTGCTCATTTTGTCTATGATGGAGTTTTAATTGTCTTAGTTTATTTTAATCCCGTATTGCTTAATGACGAATCAGTAGTGCCACCCGAAACACTAGTATACTCTGGATTGATTAGCGCGTTGATGGTGACGATGAATTTACATTGGATGATCAAGCATGGTAATCCGATTTCAGATGAACAAATTGAAGAAGAAGATACAACGACGGATCACGATACATCAATTTAAGTATGCCATTTAATCGCGAAGTATTTACAACCAGATCCATCACCGCTTTTTTCTTTGTGGTGGTCATGCTAACTGCTTTGCTTTTAAGTGATGTGAGTTTTTGGTTGTTGATTTTGGTGTTACATGCTGGCTGCTGGGTAGAATATGAAAGAATCGTAGCCTCATTTAAAAATTCTTTTTTGTTTATTCTGTTTGGCTTACTCTATTTGACGGCAAGCTGGTTCTTTTTTTTAGAGTTACATCAACATCCACTCTTAGTGACTTCAGAATCGGGTATACCTGCGCCTAATTGGAAACAATTTCCTTTTTTCATTCTGCTTTGTATGTGGATTAATGATACAATGGCGTACATCGTTGGCTCCTTGATTGGGAAAACACCTTT
>JBILMC010000183.1:0-3213 GCA_044375755.1 Chitinophagaceae bacterium | reverse complement strand
ACATTAGGGGGGATTGTACTCACAGTGCTTGTAGTGGGAGGAGGCGCCAATTATTTACTAGGGTCATTAATACCTGTTGGAAAAACTGAGCCTTTACTTTCTGCGCATTGGTATGTTTTAGCTTTATTGGCGGCTGTTGCAGGAACTTGGGGTGATTTACTAGAATCAAAATTTAAGCGCGTAGCAGGTATCAAGGATAGTGGTACCATCTTGCCCGGTCATGGTGGTTTTTTAGATCGTTTCGACTCTTTGTTAGTAGCTACTCCTATTTGTTGGATCTATTTGAAACTGATCCTTGCTTAGCACAGGCATTCCCTATATTTGCCACCTTAAAAGATAAAGATCATGACGCTGCATCGCGAAGGAAGAGGTACTATTTTGGCTGTAACATTACTAGTAGCATTTATTAATGGGTTAGTGTTTAGTACTGTCACTTCTTCGTGGATTAGTTTTTTGGTTGCGGCAGTTAGCCTACTATTTTGGGTATTTATTCTCTCCTTCTTTCGTATCCCTTCTCGTAAATTGACGACACAAGACAATGCAATCATAGCTCCCGCCGATGGTGAAGTGGTGGTGATAGAGGAGGTGCAAGCCGATGAATATTTTTTGGATCGTCGAGTTCAGGTTTCCATTTTTATGAGTCCTTTCAATGTGCACGTGAACCGAAATCCCGTTAGTGGGGAGGTTGTTTATAGCCAATATCATCCTGGCAAATACTTGGTTGCCTGGCATCCTAAATCTTCTACGGAAAATGAAAGACATAGCGTAGTTTATCGCACGCATGGAAAAGAAATTTTAGTCAAACAAATTGCTGGCGCACTTGCTAAACGCATTGTAAATTACCTACAGCCTGGACAAACAGTGAAGCAAACAGAAGAAATGGGTTTTATCAAATTTGGATCTCGTGTAGATCTTTTATTGCCCTTGGATGCCAAGATCCAGGTTAAAATGGGAGACAAACCAAAAGGCGGAGTGACTGTAATTGCTACGCTCTAATCTACAAGATCATTTTCAATTCCTCTAGTGAAAATACAGTATGTGTAGGGTAACTACCATCTGATAAAGGCTCTCGGTTTTGATTTAAATGATTCACATGAATCTGATCAATTCCATAATTTCGGGCACCTAGTATATCTACCTCAAGCGTATCTCCAATCATCACACTTTCCTCTTTTTTAGCTTTTGCCATCGTGAGTGCATATTCAAAAATTTCCTTTTTTGGCTTTAAGCTTCCTGCGCCTTCAGAGGTGATGATTGCTGAAAAGAACGGTTGAAGCCCTGAGTGTGCTAGTTTACTATGTTGTGTTTTTTCAAATCCGTTCGTGATAAGATGGAGTTGGTAGTTTTTTTCTTTCAAATAATTCATCAATTCCAGCGCATAAGGGAATAAAAGCGTACGACTGGGCAGTAATCCTAAAAATTGGGTACTCATGGCCTCTGCTAACGACTCATCCGCGATTTTAAAATCTAAAAGACTGAGACGCATTCGCTTGATCCGCAGTTCATCTTGTTTTATATAGCCGTTTCTGTAGCGATCCCACAGTTTTTCATTATGTACCAGATAATTGCGATGAAAAAGTTCAAAATCATGAATGCCTCTCTCTTCCAGTTTAAGATCTTGGTATAAATGCCAAAGGGTAGCTTTTGCATTGGCCTCAAAATCCCAAAGGGTATGATCAAGATCAAAGAATAGATGTTTGTAAGAAGTATGCAAAGACAAATCCTAAATTTAAAAGGTGGGTTGATACCTTTGCAAGATAAGTATAAAGAAATCGTATGCAGGCACTTACTGTGGTAATAACGGGAGCATCCCGAGGAATTGGGCAATCATTGGCAAAGCATTTTGCACAAAGAGGGGATCAATTATTGTTGACCGCCCGTAATAAAGAGACGTTAACAAAAACGATTGCCGCGTTACAAAAAGAGTTTCCATCTTGCTCTATACATGGACAGGCAGCTGACCTTTCTATTCCGGAACAAGCACGTGAATTTGGTCGCTGGTGTCTCTCCTTTGCGGAACCAGACATTTTAATCAATAATGCGGGACAGTTTTTGCCTGGTTCATTAGCCGAGGAACCCGATGGTCAATTGGAACAGCAACTTCGTGTTAATTTGGGAAGTGCCTATCATTTAACACGTACACTTATTCCTTCTATGGTGCAGCGAGGCACCGGGCATATTTTCACCATCTGTTCTATTGCCTCTTTACAACCCTATGCACAGGGCGGTTCGTATAGTATCAGTAAGTATGCATTGCATGGGTTTACAAAAAACTTGCGCGAAGAATTAAAACCAACCGGTGTAAAAGTAACGGGTGTGTACCCAGGCGCTGTATTGACAGATTCGTGGGGTGATTTTGATAATTCTTCCGGGCGTATTATGGAAGTAGAAGATGTAGCCAAGATGATAATACAAGCTACGCAATTGTCTCCTCAGGCCTGTGTAGAAGACATTGTATTGCGCCCTCGATTAGGTGATCTTTAACTACTCAGCATATTTATATCCCACACCACGTACAGAATGAAAGTAGCGAGGATTACGGCTGTCTGCCTCAAAATATTTTCGAAAGTTTAGTATAAAATTGTCAATGGTGCGGGTGGTGGGGTATACCTGATAGCCCCATACCGTTTGTAAAATTTTTTCACGGGGAACAACTTCGTTCTTGTTTTCAATCAACAATTTAAGGAGCATGGATTCTTTCTTGCTAAGTTGAATACGCTCCCCTGTAATGCTTACAGCTTCTTGTGCTTTAAAGTCGATCATACAGGAGCCGAATTCATATTGTTCACCAACGTATTCCTTATCTTGAAGGCGTTTATTTTTATCAATTAGTTTTTGAACACGTAATAGTAACTCTTCCAGGTTAAAGGGTTTGGTTAAATAATCGTCAGCGCCTTTTTTTAACCCCGTTACTCGATCTGCGCTACTGTTTTTAGCACTTAAAATCAGAATTGGAATTTCATTATTACTGATCCGAATAGATTCTGTAACAGCAAGACCATCCATTTCCGGCAACATGATATCCAGGATAATCAGATCAAAGTATTCATTACTGATTGCCTTCAACGCTTCAGCTCCGTCATAAGAAGAGGTTACTGAATAGCCTTCGAGCTCCAGGTTTAATTTGAGCGCTTCATGCAAGTTCTCTTCATCCTCTACCAATAAAATTGTACCCTTTTCTGCTGATTTCATATGGCAAAGTTAACCAGGAAA
>JBILMC010000083.1:0-5977 GCA_044375755.1 Chitinophagaceae bacterium | reverse complement strand
GCCTAAAAATATCTGTCCAGTTTTTGTTCGAACCGCTGTTAGTGAATGATTTTCTATAATCAGATCACTAACACATTGCTCAAAATGAATCTCTCCGCCAGCAGCAATGATTTGTTCCCGCATGGCAGTAATGATATGTGGTAACTTATTTGTCCCAATGTGCGGATGTGCTTCGTATAAAATTCTCTCGTCTGCGCCAAAGTGTACAAACAACTGTAAAATTCGCTCTAGGTTGCCTCTTTTGCCACTGCGGGTATATAATTTTCCGTCGCTGTAAGTACCTGCGCCCCCTTCGCCAAAACAATAATTACTTTCCGGATTCACCAGACCAGATCTATTAAGTAGTGCAAGGTCTCTTCTACGGGCTCTTACATCTTTCCCCCTTTCCAATATTACTGGCTTCACCCCTGCCTCCAGCAGTTTTAATGCAGCAAAAAGGCCGGCAGGGCCTGCGCCAATAATCACCACTTGTTTAGTTGATTTGCCTACTTCTTTAAAAGCAAAAGAAGACAGGGGTCTACTTTGAGCGGCTTCCCCAATAAAGGCCTGAACGATCAAATTGATCCAGGGGGATTTACTTCTTGCGTCAATAGACTGCTTACTAACGTAATAGCCCTTTACTTGCTGCGGAGATACACCCTTAGCATTGGCAATTGCCTGTTTAACATGTGAAGCGCTAAAGGCTTCTTGAGGGGGCAGTCGAAGCTGAATTTGTTGAGGCATCGGTCAGGGATTTATCCTGAAACAAGAACACAAAGATGACGTTTTTTTCGAAGGGGGAGAAAAGGATATTTCCAAATTTTTAGACCAAAAAATTTCAAAATGAAAAAAAAACTGACTTTCTTTAAAAACAGTGCCAGAATTTTTTTTTGTTTGATGTGGATTAATGATATTCGTTCCCCTGCGCAAGTTTTTTTATTGACAATTGTGGAAAAGAGAGCTGACCTGCGTGGGAAATGTGAATAACTAGTGTTAACTCGACATAAACCTGCTTGAAGAACGATGGATAAGAACGCGGAAAAAGTTTGGGGGAATTGCTTAAAGATCATCAAGGATATTGTAGAATGGCAGCATTTTAAAACCTGGTTTGAGCCGATACAACCCGTCTCACTAAAACAAAACGTTTTAGTGATCCAAGTGCCAAGCCAGTTCTTTTTCGAATACCTCGAAGAGCATTACGTTAATTTATTAGCCAAGACACTTAAGCGTGAATTGGGTAAGGAAGCCAGATTGGAATACCGAATCATGGTGGATAGTGGCAGCAGTCGCACTAAGCCCATGACTGTGGATGTAAGCGGCCAGGGATTTAAATCTTTTTCTAATAATGAAATGGATTTTCCCCTGATCATTAATAATCCTGTCAAGAATCCATTCGTAATTCCGGGTTTGAAAAAGATGCAGATCGATCCGCAGCTAAATCCGATCTACACATTTGATTCTTTTATCGAAGGAGATTGTAATCGTGTAGCGCGTAGGGCGGGTAAAACGGTTGCAGAAAAGCCTGGAGCTAACTCGTTCAATCCTTTGGTTATCTACGGAGGAACTGGATTAGGAAAGACGCATTTGGCACAAGCCATCGGCAATGAAGTGAAAAGATTACATCCCAATAAGGTTGTACTCTACGTGAGTTCAGAAAAGTTCATCAACCAATTCATGGACCACAGCAGAAACAACGCCATCAATGATTTTATTCATTTTTATCAGTTGATTGATGTGCTGATTTTAGATGACGTTCAGTTTTTTGCTAAGGCAGAGCGTTCACAAGATGCGTTTTTTGCAATCTTTAATCACCTGCATCAATCACAGAAGCAACTGGTACTAACTTCTGATAAATCTCCAAAAGATTTAGAGGGTGTACAAGATCGTTTGCTCAGTCGATTCCGCTGGGGATTAAGTGCAGACTTACAAGTACCCGATTACGAAACGCGTATTGAGATTTTAGAAAAGAAGATGCGTAACGATGGATTGGAAATGCCAAAGGAGGTTGTTAAATACATTGCTTACAATATCAATAACAATGTTCGTGAGTTAGAAGGTGCTTTAATTTCTTTGTTGGCGCAATCTTCATTGAATAGAAAAGAAATTGATCTGGAATTAGCAAAGAAAGTACTTCGAAATTTTGTTAAGTCATCCAGTAAAGAGATTACAATTGATACCATTCAAAAAATGGTTTGCGAGTATTTTGACGTATCCTACGATAAACTCTTACAAAAAACACGTAAGCGTGAAATTGTACAAGCTCGTCAAATTACCATGTACCTAGCAAAGGCGTTTACCAAGAATTCCCTCAAGACGATTGGTGAACATTTTGGTGGCCGGGACCACACGACGGTGATTCACTCTTGCCAAACGGTAAAAGATTTAATGGATACCGATGGAATTTTCCGCGAGAACGTACTGGAACTTCAACAGAAAGTCCAGTTGGCAGCCATGTAATTTCTCTTTAATTTTGTCCCCCCGATACGGAAGGAAAACAATAGGAGAGGTGCCTGAGTGGCCGAAAGGGCCGGTTTGCTAAACCGTTGTACGGACTTAAATCTGTACCGAGGGTTCGAATCCCTCCCTCTCCGCAAAAAAATCAAATGCCCCTTTATGGGGCATTTTTTATTAAACGAGCGTGGAATGCTTGCATTCCAAAGTGAGCATAATAAAAAATGCAAAAGGGCAAAGCCCTGCATTTGATTTTTTTATGGAGACTACCCGATGTCTGAGCGAAGCGAAGACAATTCCTCCCTCTCCGCATATAGTTGCAGGCCCCCCACTTTGGGCTCAGTGAAACTAATCCCGTCTATTACTTTGCTTTTTTAACCTCCTTCATCAAATCTTCCAGATAGTCCGTTTGTACTTCCTGAATTTCTAGGAGTTTTCTGTTTTGGTGCACTAGTAAGTGGTCAATTTTTTCACTTAGGAGTTTTATCTCTAATTCAGCTTTTAAGTTGACCTTATAATCATGTTCACCCCTTTTTCTATCTTTTTGTTCTTGTCTATTTTGACTCATCATGATGATGGGAGCTTGTATAGCCGCCAAACAGGATAGGATAAGGTTGAGAAGTATAAAGGGAAAGGGGTCAAATTTCTGTGTTATCAATAACCAGGTATTAATGGCCATCCAACATAATATGAAAAAGAAAAAGAAAATGATAAAGGTCCAGCTGCCACCAAAGGTTGCAACCTTATCGGCTACTCGTTCTCCTAAGGTTAGGGTATCCTCTTGTTCTTCTTGGAAGCTCTCTGATAAAATAGAATTATTCTTGATCGCATCCATTACCTCGCGGTCCAATGCTGCTAATTCACCCCGCTCCTTCTCTATGAGCGAGGAGAGGTATAGCCGTCTAAATTGATTTAGTTCGGAAATGGAAATAAACTTTGAGCGATCAAAGCCGACGTGGTGAGATTGTATCAAATTAAACACTCCTTCACGGATGTCAGCTCCAATTACCTCTTCTCCAGTTGGAATTAGCTGTTTGCTGAGATAACTTGTTTCCATCTTTTGCGTTATAAATATACAACGCAAAAAAGGCGGACGTCTTCTGAAATGTTAAAGTACCTCTAAGCTTCTATTGACAAACTGAGTTAGATCAGCTCCTTTGAGCAAACCCTGCGATAAAAGAGCAAGGTCGCAAGCTTGTTTAGCAAGCGTCACCTGCGTGGCTTCGTCAGCACTTAATATTTTTCCAATCAATTTGTGATTTGCGTTGACGGCTACTTTATAACTATCAGGCATCGACCCATAAAAGCTCATTGGACCTCCCCCCATTTTACTCATTTCTTTCATTCGACGCATCCATTCTTCCATCGTAATAGTAACAGGCATAGTCTCTGCAGGCAAGCTTTCAATTTCAACCTTCATGGCTGAATTGTTCAGGGCTTTTTCAAAGAGGGCCTTCACCTGGTTGGATTGTTCTTCTGTTAAAGTGTGTTTTGCCGCTTCTTCTTTTTCAATCAATTTCTGAATCACATCAGCATCTACACGCTTGAAAGTTGTTTTTTCCAACTTCATTTCAAGGTGCTGCATAAAGTGGTTATCAATTGGCGAGTTCATTAATAGTACATCATATTGATTTTGTTGCGCCGTTTGAATAAAACTATGTTGTTGATCTGCATCTCCGGTATAAAGCCATACTAGTTGACCATTTTTATCAGTTTGAAAATCTTTGACCTTTGTTTTGTATTCTTCCAATGTGAAAAACTCATTGTTCGTATTGTTCAGGAGCACAAAGTCTTTTGCTTTTTCATAGAATTTCTCGTCGGAGAGTGCTCCGTACTTCACAAAAATTCCAATGTCATTCCATTTTCCTTCATAGCCTCTACGGTCTTTGTTGAAAAGTTCATGGAGTTTCTCTGCCACTTTTCGGCTGATATAGCTGTTGATCTTTTTTACATTGCTGTCACTTTGTAAAAAGGAACGACTTACATTGAGCGGAATATCTGGTGAATCGATTACACCATGAAGTAGCATTAAGAACTCAGGTACCACATCTTTGACCTCATCCGTAATGAATACCTGACGACTAAATAGCTTGATTTTGTTTTTCTGAATTTCAAAATCATTTTTGAGTTTTGGAAAATAGAGAACGCCGGTTAAGTTAAAGGGGTAGTCTACGTTGAGATGAATCCAGAAAAGCGGGTCTTCTGAAAATGGGTAAAGCTCTTTATAAAAGCTTAGGTAATCTTCATCTTTTAACTCAGAGGGAGCTTTGGTCCAAATAGGTTGTGTTTTGTTGATGATGTTGGGGACGTCAATCGATTTGTATTTTGTTTTTCCTTCTTTGTCTGTACCATCCTCAACAGATTCTGAGCGTGTACCAAATTGAATGGGCACAGGTAGAAATTTACCATACTTATCTAATATCTGCTGAATTCTGTTGTCTTCTAAAAATTCAGCTGATTCTTCATTTACATACAGGATAATATCTGTTCCGCGTGTTTCTCTTTTACCGGCACTAATTTCAAACTCCGTACTTCCATCACAGGTCCAGCGTGCTGGTTCTGCGCCTTCTTGGTACGAAAGGGTTTGTATTTCCACTTTTTCTGAAACCATGAAAGCAGAATAGAAACCTAAACCAAAACGACCGATAATCTCATTGGCATCTTTTGCTTCTTTAAATTTTTCCATGAATTCAGTAGCACCTGAAAAAGCCACCTGATTAATATATTTTTTAAGCTCTTCTGCTGTCATACCTAGACCCGCATCAGAGATCGTGATCGTTTTTTTCTTTTTGTTGACACTCACTTGAATGGTCAAATCACCCAGGTCTTTGTTGTACTGCCCCAGGGAACTCAGTCTTTTGATTTTTTGTGTTGCATCTATTGCATTACTTACTAACTCACGTAGAAAGATCTCGTGATCAGAGTAAAGAAACTTCTTAATGATGGGGAAAATATTCTCCGTGTTAATAGAAATCGTGCCTTTTTCCGTATTCATGGGACTTAGATTTGAATTTCCCAACCTCTGACAAGTTCCGTTCCAGACTCCGCTCTATTGTCAGATTGGCATAAGGGAATTATTTTCCGTCAAATCACCCTGAGAATAAGGCAGTAATTCCTATATTTGCACCCCTTCCTGTAAAGGATGGCGGGAGGTAGTTCAGCCCGGTAGAATACCTGGTTTGGGACCAGGGGGTCGCAGGTTCGAATCCTGTCCTCCCGACAGAATTATCAAAAGCCTTTGGCGGTAGCCAGAGGCTTTTTTGTATATTTCATTCCCAAATTTTAATTCTTATGAAGAAAATCGCACTTGTAATTTTCTTGCTGTCAATATTTTCACAGGGCTGTAAGAAGGAGGAAAACCAAACAGTTGGGGGGCCACTTAATCCACCAGCTCTTACAACCTATGCCCGTAAGGCATATGTTGAGGATTTTACCGGCACCTGGTGTGGCTGGTGCCCGCTCATGAGTTATACATTGGAGCAAAAAAAGAATCAACATGGTGCTAAGTTGATATTTGTGGGAATGCACTATGGCCCAACAGCAGGCC
>JBILMC010000123.1:0-4343 GCA_044375755.1 Chitinophagaceae bacterium | reverse complement strand
GAGTTAGCCGCCAAAGCAAATAAAATTGGACTTAACGGCACTGTATTCAATTCAGTAAATAGCGCATTACAAGCAGCGCAAAAAAAAGCAAGCGAAGACGACTTAATTATTGTTTGCGGTAGTTTATTTATTATTGGAGAAGTCAACAGAGAAAAATTTATCTCATAAACTATTAGTCCGCTGTCAATGCCCGACCTGTTAAATGGATAAATACATCTTCAAGATTAGCAGCTTTCATCTCTTTTTTACGTTCAAATCCACTCGCCAGCAATTGATCAATTAGAAGATCAGGAGTGTCAAGTGCAATGATCCTACCCTTTTCCATAATTGCTATTCGATCGCATAAATATTCCGCCTCGTCCATGTAGTGCGTAGTCAACACAATTGTAGTTCCCTGCTGTTGAATGCTTCGTATCAATTCCCAAAGACTCCTTCTGGCTTGAGGATCAAGACCCGTTGTAGGTTCATCCAGAAAAATGACTTTTGGCTGATTCACTAGGGAAGTGGCAATAGAAAAACGTTGGCGCTGTCCTCCACTCAACTCCTTTACTTTAGCCTTTGCTTTGTCCTGCAAATTAACCATAGATAGGACCTGAACAGGATCAACAGAGCAGTTGTATAAACCGGCAAATAACTCAATTAATTGCACCAAATTAAGGCCAGGATAATAACCACTACTTTGTAATTGAACTCCAATGACCTGTTTGATTAAGGCAGCCTCTTTATCTAGTGAATAGCCACACACTGTTACCTCCCCACTTGTCTTTTCTCGAAGTGTTTCAACAATCTCTAACGTAGTAGACTTACCCGCTCCATTTGGACCTAACCCAAATATCTCTCCTTTAAACACGGAAAAAGAAATAGAATCGACGGCTGTCAAACTACCGTATTTCTTAATAAGATTTTTTACCTCTATCACTTTTTCAGTCATTTTTCAGATGATTTTCAAGTTCATTCATCATTAAAGAGCTTCCCACAAAAAAAGGACATCGCTCGTGCAACGAACGAGGTATAATATCGAGCGTACGAATCAACCCATTTGTCGCTTTTCCACCAGCAACAGTAACAATGAATGCAAAAGGATTACACTCGTAAAGCAGCCTTAATTTGCCTTCAGGCCTTGAACTAGTACCGGGGTACATAAAAATTCCTCCCTTAATGAGATTGCGGTGGACATCAGCAACCATGCTTCCTACATATCGTTGACGCAAAGGACCACCCTCTGCAGCAGGTCTAGATTGGCATGCCTGTATATAATTCTGTACCCCTTTGTCAAATTCAAAAAAGCTTCCATGGTTTACTGAATAAATTTTCAAGCGCTCTGGACATCGAAGATTCGGATGGCTTAGCGTCCACTCGCCTACTGATGGGTCAAGTGTAAAACCATTAACACCCCTTCGGGTAGCATAAACAAGCATCGTAGAAGAACCATATACAACATAACCCGCAGCTACCTGCTGGCTACCTGCTTGCAAAAAATCTTCTTTTGTTACAACAGTGCCTACCGGAGTTACTCTACGGTAAACACCAAAAATTGTTCCTATTGATACATTGACATCAATATTACCGCTTCCATCCAAGGGATCAAAAAGGCAAACATATTTAGAGTGTATACTTTTATCGTCGGTAAAGGCAACAAAATCATCCAGCTCCTCGCTTGCAATACCGGCACAACTAATTCCGTGTTGCAATACACGAATGAATTGATCATTTGCGAACACATCCAATTTTTTCACTTTTTCACCTTGCACATTTACAGAACCTGCATCACCGAGAATATCCACCAATCCAGCCTTGTTCACCTCCACATTGACCCGCTTTGCTGCCAATCCAATATTTCGTAACAAATTTGATAACTCTCCTGTCGCATGTGGAAAATCCCTAAGCTGCTGGATTGTAAATTCATCCAGTGTTTGTACGGTACGATTAATTGACATGTAACAAAGGTGTTTGAAGCGTTAACAGATGTGTAATCTTTTTTGCAACAGGAATATTATTCAACAATGCAGGTTTCCAGACTGGCATACTTTCTAATTTTTCAATTAATGTAGTTTGAATTTGCGGAAAGCCTGCAAGGCCGCGTAGCACTTTGAAGTTAACTGGTGTCCCATCCCGATCAACAATAAATTCAATCGAAACTATCGACTTGGGAAAACCAGAGGGCAAAATTGATTGTAATGAACGTCCTATTCCATCTAAAAAGGTATTAAGAAAAGTTGTACCTCCTGGATACTGTGGCCACTGATCGACTACCTCTACCAATCTCGCAATTGTTCGAATCCGGCCAGAGGGCACAACCTTTTTAGCAGACTGTCTGATTTCTTTATTGGGAATAGCCGCTGAAAGTGCGATAGGCGTACTCGTTGATCCACTATTTGCGTCATTGATATGATAAGAGCCGTCTTCCGTAATCATCACAACAGGTAATCGCTGTGTACGCTGAAAATAATAGTAAGCCTCAGCTAACTTGTCTGAAAATTGCTTTAAAGCTGGATCATCCTTGCATAGGTAGCCAAAATATACAGCTCATCAATCTGTTGGTCAGTAATGGGTATACAGCCAACGGTTACACAACTCCCATGAATGTAGATGTCACCTCCGGGTTTCAAGGAATCACTTAAAATTCGATCACTAGCATTTGGATAATTTAATCCAAGTGAGAGATAATAATTGCTGTAGGGATTAAACTCATTGATATAGTAAAAACCTTCAGGCACTTGGTAATCACCTTGTACACGTTTAGGACCAAGCGTGCCAGCTAATGCACAAACAGGATATGTTTTAAATAAAGAATATGTCGTGGAATTTTCTTCTTTTACCCATACCTCAAGTTGACTATCATACTTAAAAGATCGTATATAAATTGCACGGGCAGGCCATGAGATTTTTTTTGAAGCAAATTGCCTCTTTAGTGTATCCAGCTTCCGCTGCATTGCCTCTTGCGGGCGAGGAAAACTACGCTGATAATCTGCAAATGAAAGATAAGAGGCAGAGGGTCCAGAACCGAGGCCTGGAGAGGGTTGTGCAAAACATACCAATGAGAGCAATAAGCTGATTAAGTATAACAACAAATAAGTCTTCAGGGACTTGTCCCTACCTAACAAAATAATTTGCTTTTTTGGGGTATCGGTCATCTGTTATAGATTACCTCTTGCTTCTTGTTCTCTTTCAATTGCTTCAAAAAGTGCCTTGAAGTTGCCTTTCCCAAAACTGGTAGCCCCTTTTCGCTGGATAATTTCAAAAAAAAGTGTAGGGCGATCTTCTACAGGCTTGGTAAAAAGTTGTAGTAAATATCCTTCGTTATCGCGGTCTACCAAAATACCTAATTCTTTTAGGGGTGTTAAATCCTCATCGATCGGTCCCACACGCTCTAACAAATCATCGTAATAGGTTGTTGGGACTTGCAAAAACTCAACTCCCCTACTTTTTAATTCTGCCACTGTTTTTACAATATCATTGGTAGCCATTGCCACATGTTGACATCCTTCGCCATCATAAAAATCAAGATACTCTTCAATTTGGCTTTTCCTCTTACCCTCTGCGGGTTCATTAATGGGAAACTTTACAAATCCATTTCCACTACTCATCACTTTACTCATCAATGCCGAATATTCTGTTGAAATATCTTCATCGTCAAATGATAAAATATTTTTAAACCCAAGCACCTCCTCATAAAAACTAACCCACTTATTCATTTGATTCCAACCTACATTACCAACGCAGTGATCAACATATAACAATCCGCAATCTGTAGGCTTGAAATAAGGATTTGACCAGGCTTTATACCCAGGCATAAAAACCCCGTTGTAATCTTTTCTTTCAATAAATAAGTGTACAGTATCTCCATACGTATGAATACCGCTCTAGTCGTTGCGGTTTCATATAACTTTTGGCACCTCGCTTCGTTGTCTCCTCCCAGGCTTTGGTGGCATCCTGCACACGTAAAGACAAACATTTGACTCCATCTCCATGTTTGTAAATATGATCAGCCATCTCATTGTTGCTACGAAGCGGAGTCGTTAACATAAAAGTCAATTTATGCTGGCGCACCACATAACTTGCTCTATCTTTTATTCCAGTTTCCGGGCCCGCATAAGCCAAGGCCTGAAATCCAAATGCACTCATGTAATAATGAGCAGCCTGCTTTGCATTTCCCACATAAAACTCTACGTAATCTGTTCCTTCCAAAGGAAGAAAATCGGTATCGATAGCTGAAAGGGTGGCAGAATCGGTCATTGTTTTCATGGTTCAAAAGTAGAATATTTTCGCCTCACTACTATCTTTGTAAGATGACAAAAGTGGGCATTCTGGGAGGTGGCCAATTGGGACGCATGCTGCTGGAA
>JBILMC010000005.1:0-21929 GCA_044375755.1 Chitinophagaceae bacterium | reverse complement strand
CTTTCAGATAAAATTTGAGAGGTATACTGTAATGCTGGATAGTGATTATTCAATATGTCGAGAAAGACTTGGCCAGCATCAAAGTTTACAAAAGGCTCACCACTGTTAATGGCGTAACCATTAGCTGATGTATCAATTAAATTATATGGCATGCCTTAAATTTAATTAAAATATTGCTTCTTAATTGTTTTAGCTAGTGCAAATGCTAGTTTAGGGGGTACCGCATTTCCGACCTGTCTCCATTGTTCTTTATATGAGCCTAAAAAAATATGCTTTTCTTCAAATGATTGAATTCTCTTAATTTCCTCGATTCTTAAAAATCTGTTTTTCCAATGAAAGGGACCCATATTATTTGAGTGGCTTGCTTGAATAGTCCATGACGGCCTGTTTGGAGATAGTTTTAATAAGAAAGTCCAATAGCGAGATCTCCATTTGAAAATTGGTTTAGGATAGTTTCTTTCTTTTGTAAAAAACAAATAATTGTCACCAGGCGGAACTAATTTTAGAAGTTCTTTATGTTTTGATCCAGCTAACATTTTACTGTCCTCTGAAGTGTCAAAATCTATATCTTTTAAGATATCGCCACAAGTTACCCATGGTTTTGTTCCTTTTACAGGTTTTAGGGGATCTGAATGTGTCTGTTTTGGAAATATAAAATCGTCAAGTGATTTTTTTACACCAACGCAAATAAAACGATGCCTTGTTTGTGCTACCCCAAAGTCCGCTGCATTTAGTACATTGTGAAATATTTTATAGCCTAGTCTTTCACTTTCTTTCTCAACTAGTTCTAAAGCTGTTCGGTGTGGTTTAAAAACAAAACCATGAACGTTTTCGAAAAAGAAAAACTTGGGGTTCAACTCCTCAACTGCTCTAAAGTAATTTGTTACCGTCATAAAGCCATCTTCATCATTTATGCCTCTTTCTTTTTCTTTGCGATAAAATCGAGATTTTGAGAAAGGTGGGCAAGGAGGACCGCCAACCAAACCATCAATTACCTTGTGTTTTTTTTTAATTATTTTAAAATCAATTTTCTCAATTGTATCACAAACAATCTCTGAGTTCGGGAAATTCACTTTCAGTGATTCACAAGCTTTATTCCAAATATCTGTAGCAAAAACTGTTTCAAACCCTGCTTTTTCAAATCCGAAATCAATCCCCCCAACTCCTGAATAAACACTAACAATTTTAGGTTTCATTAAATATTTGAGATTAAATGTTTTACAATTGCCTTACCTAATAAAGGTGGCACAGCATTTCCAATTTGTTTTTGTATCGAACGTCTAGTTCCCACAAAACGATAGTCATGCGGAAATGTCTGAATTGCCGCACTCTCAGGGACTCTCAATCGTCTATTATTCCAGTGAAATGGGCCAACCCAGGGGCCTGGTTGTGCTGCAATAGTCCAAGAGGGCTTGTTTGGATGAAGTTTTAATAAAAAATTCCAAAATCTTTTATTGGCTTCAAATTTTGGATTAGGATGTCCACTTCTTTCTGTTAATGCAAAGTAATTCTGGCCAGGAGGAATTTGCTTCAATTCTTTATCATATGTTTTTTCAGCTGTTAACTCTTCCGCTTCAAAGTATTTCTCTATATCATATTTCCCAATCCAATCAATTACTCTTTCATGTGGAAGTAAGTCATTATTTATTAATAATTCTGATTCGTCCCCATGAGTTTGTATGGGCTCACCTAAAATGCTTTTTTTTGATGCAATGAAGAATACTCTTTTTCTTTTTTGGGGAACACCAAACCTTAATGCGTCAGCACGATAAACAATGAATTTGTATCCTAATATTTCAATTGCTTCTTTTAAATCTGAGACAGCTTGAGAATTCTTAGGGTGCAAAAGGCTTTCAACATTTTCCAATAAAAATCCATCAGGTTGTAGTTCTTTGATAATTCTTAAATATTGGCCAATCATATTCCTAGGATCTTCACTTCCAAGCCTATTTTTATGAGTAACCCAATAACCCGCTTTTGAAAATGGTTGACAAGGCGGACCTCCTACAAGGATTAATTTTTCTGGATTATTTGACTTCAGTATTGTGCTATAATCTTTCCCATTTATTTCTTTAATGTCTTTATGAAAGTGAGTAGCGTGTTCAAAGTATTTATTCGCCTTCATTGTAGACACACTATCTCGGTCAAAATCTAAACTGGAAATCACCTTTGCGCCTGCAAGTTGAGAACCAATATCTAAGCCTCCTGCACCCGAAAAGAAACCAATAGTTTGAATTTTACTGTCAATGACTAAATCAACTTTATCGTTTACTGAATATTCTCGTTGATTAATTTCAATATCAACAAAGTTTTTTTTAGGGGAAAATTTAAACTCTTTTTGAAGTAATATGAATTGAGATTCTTCAATATTGAGAAAAGATTCTTTGGATAGTTTATATTGAATACTTTTAGTGCTAATCATTTTTCTTATTGTGTTTAATTTTCTCTTCAGCAACTTGCATAGCTTCTAGAGCCAAATCTTCATCTTGAACTTCGTAGTAAAGTTTGTCCGAAAGCCAAGCTATGATCACTTCATTCTTTTGATTTTTATAAAAGTTTGAAAGGGATTTTACTTGCTCTTTTGTTGGCATACGTTTGTCTTGCTCGATTTTACTCAAGATCGTTGGGTCAAGAGAAAGTCTTGCTCCAACTTCTCGAAGTAATAGCCCTTTACTTTCTCTTAACTCTCGCAATATTGTTCCAATTGTTTTCAATCCGCTTTCTTTTGACTTGACAAATATTGACAAATTTAAAATTAATATTTAAATTGATTTAAAACAGTTTACAAACTCCAGCCTAAATTATTTGATTTGGTAGGATAAGATGCAATAAAAAATTTCGAACAGAATACATTGAATAGTAATTAAGATGCTGGGGTTTTCAAGGGGTTAGTTTGTTAAAAAACCCCCATCACTCCCTCCATGTCTCTCTTTACCTTGCTATTCACAATCTTGGCATAGATCATCAAGTTCTTCATCCCGCTATGGCCAATCATTTTTCCTACACTCTCGATGGGAACACCATTAGAAAGAGTAACAGTGGTTGCGAATGTGTGTCTGGCCAAGTGCATGAATAAATTCTTTTCAATTCCTGCAAGCCTAGCAATTTCTTTGAGGGCGAAGTTTAGTTTTTGATTACTGGGTACGCGCCAAGTAAAATCCCGACAATCGCCGGTGGGAGAATATTTGATCAAAATCTTTTCCGCAACAGGTAGTAGTGGCACATAACTTAGAATTCCTGTCTTCTCCCTGTACTTTTCTATGTGTTTACTTCCATCGGGATCGATGATAATGTGTTGGGAGCGAAGCGTAGTGATGTCACTGTAGGCAAGACCGGTAAAACAGGCAAATAAGAATAGATCTCTATTTCTTTCCATCGCATCGGTTAAGCCATCAAGTTGCTGAAGTGTCTTTATCTCTTCAGTAGTGAGATAATCTCTTTTGACGGGTTGTTGTGTCAGGGCTATGCTGACAAAGGGATTATAGCGAATCACTCCTTTTTTTACGGGTTCGTGTAAAATGGTTTTCAAGCAGTTCATAAGGGCAACCGCTGAGTTATTTGAGTTTTTCTTTTCTCTTCGTAAATAATTAAAGAATCCTTCCAGAAACGCTTGGTCTACTCTGGTTAATGGGATATTCTTTAGTGATAGCTTTCTATCCAGATATTCTTTTAAATATGTTGCTGTGCGTTGATATTTATAATACGTAGTCAAGGCTAAATCCACATCAACGCGGTGTTTTATTTCATTTAGTTTAGCTGTGACATATTCCCAAAGTGTTTCTGGAGCCTCTTCGTTTCCTTTCAACCGCTCCACTAGTTCATTCAATGAAAAATCTCCATACACAATCTTTAGTTTCTCAAATACACTACGACAGTGGTGGGTGATCTCATGTAGTTGTTGATTAATAATTGTCGCTCTTTTTGCTTTGGGCATCACATGTCCTCCCATCCAGTACTCTGGTAGCACTGTTAATCCTGTGTTCACGTCCTTTTTAACTCCTCGGTATTTTAATCTGAGAACAATGGGATGCTCACCATTGGCGAAACGATAGGAGGTGCGAAGTAAAAAGCTGGTGTTTAGCTCAAATAAACGGCCCGTTTTTGGTGCATGTTGCATATACTGTGTTATTGGTTACAAAGTTTTTTAGCGTAACCATTTTGGCGAAGTGCTAAATACAGCACATCGGTGCACAGCTATTTTTTATTGATTTTGGGGCTTTTTAGGGGCTAAAAAATGTCGCCAAATTGTCGCCAACAGGGTGCATTTTTATGCTTTTATATGCTTTTTTCAACATATAAAAAAGCCTGAAAATCAACGTAATTCATTGATATTCAGGCTTTTAAGTGGTGTGGGGCGGGATCGAACCGCCGACACAAGGATTTTCAGTCCTTTGCTCTACCGACTGAGCTACCGCACCATCCTTGCTCTTTTCGAGCGGATTGCAAATATAGGCCTCAAAAATCAACTGGGCAAGCAAAAAACATGGGTTGGACTCTCTTACTTTTGAGTCCCCAACCTCTTCAAAATGCGGAAAAGTTTACTGGTTTCCTTGTTTTTTTCTCTTGTTATTTTACTGGCTTGTGAAAAAGAGGTGCCGGATAATAGTAACACTAACCCGCCGGTTCCCACACTTATCGATAATGATCATATTCTACCTGGTAATCCAACCAATGCACAAAGCAATACAAGCTATACTACTAATTATCTGAAAGATTACGGTTACTATAAAATCAGTTACAATAGTGTAATGGGTACACCTAACTGGGTTGCTTGGCATTTACAAAGTGAAGACTTAGGTTCTGCGCCGCGTCAAGATGATTTTCGAGCTGATAATACGTTGCCCACTGCTTGGTACCGCGTGGTGAGCACTAGTTATTCAGGATCTGGATTTGATAGAGGACATAATTGTCCGTCGGCAGATCGTACTTCTACCATTGCAGCTAACTCTTCTACTTTTTATATGACTAATATGATTCCGCAGGCACCCACTCTCAATCAGGGTCCCTGGGCAGGTCTTGAAGATCATATTCGTGCAAACATGGTTGGAACGAATAATGAAGCTTGGGTCTATATGGGTAATTATGGTAATTCGGGTGGCGTGGGTAGTAATGGTGCTTACACAGTTATTAATAATGGAAACGTGCGTGTGCCTAGTAAGATTTGGAAAGTGGTGGTGCTTATTCCTAAAGGGAATAACGACATCAGCAGATTAGATCGCAACGCAACAGTACTTTGTGTGAGTATGCCTAATGACAACAGACTGTATACCACTTCTAATAAATCAGCCTGGAGAAATTACTTGATCTCTGTAAGTACATTGGAAATTGAATCCAACGCAAATGGTGCGCCATTGTCACTGTTCAGTAACGTTGCGGAAGCAGAACGCAATCTGCTCAAGTCAAAAATTTATCAGTAAGAGTTAACTGAGTTCTTCAAACTGGCCTGTTTGTTTATTCTTGCGTACGTTGGTAGCATGAAACCATTTTCCATTCATGGCAACATAAGTACCATGCGGAAGGGTTTGTGCAAATGCTAATGCGCTTCCTAAGTTGAATAAACCATCCGAGCTACCAAATTTGATAGGAATCATAGCGCCTGTAAGCACAATCGTCTTTCCTGTTATTTTTTCAGCTAGCAGGGCAGCCGTTTGCGCCATAGTATCTGTTCCGTGAGTAATCACAATCTGCGTTTCTTCACAGCTAAGGCATTGATGTACGATTAACTCGCGATCCTCATCCGTCATTTCTAAACTATCAATCATCATCAGCGTGCGCGTTTCAACTGGAACCTTGCAACGACCCAGCTCTAACAGATCGTGCATATGAGTGTCTTTAAAAAAAAGTTGCCCGGTTAATTCATTGTATTCTTTATCAAATGTGCCTCCCGTAATGAAAATACGCACAGCCATATCAAAAATTTAATGTGAAGGTAGGGCAAGCCTGGGACAGATGATTTAGTAACTTCGTAAAACAAAAAAGGTCCTTCCGTAGAAACGGACTGACCTCTAACGATTGCTTGCCATATGAAAATCTTGCGCCGAAGCGAAAGCGGTAATTCGATTGATAAGAACTGATGTAAAAGTAGCGCCGGCGTACCCGTCTGTCAAATCAACTCATGCGTATTTATAGCATGGCTAACGGGATAACAAGTTGCTAAAACCTTTATCCAGCAAGGGTTTCAGCTAATATAAATTATGATGTCTAACCGCGGAACGGACATATTATTTCAATTGATCAAGTCGCTCGAAAAGGGTGAAAAACGCCATTTTAAGCTCTATATCAAGCGTAATTCCGGCAAAGCGGATCTTAAAATTGTGCGCTTGTTTGATGCAATGGACAAGCTCAGTGACTATGATGATAAGTTGCTACTCAAAAAATTAACCGGTGTTACTAAACCGCAATTGGCTAATCTTAAAACACATCTCTACAAACAAATATTATCCAGTCTTCGATTATTAAAAAGTAACGACAGTATAGATTTACAATTGACAGAACTTTTTGATAATGCACATATTCTTTATAAAAAGGGATTATTCTTACAGAGTTTGCGTTTGATTGATCGTGCAAAAGAGCTAGCAAGAACGCACCGTAAGAATAATATATTACCACAGCTTCTGTCGTTAGAAAAAAGAATTGAGAGTTTACACATCACACGTAATATTCAGCATCGTGCACTTTCGCTTTCGCAGGAAGTGACAGAAGTGAATCAACATATCGATAGGGTAGGACGTCTTTCCAATTTATCCTTGCAATTGTTTGCCTGGTTTGTTGAACATGGTCATGCAAGAAATGAAGATGATGAACAAGAAGTTCGTGCTTTTTTGCGATGGAGTTTGCCTGATGACGCCTGGAGTCTCGAAGGATTTTATGAGCGCTTGTACCTCTATCAAAGTATGACCTGGTTTGCATTCATTCGCCAAGATTTTTTACAGTACTATCGCTATTCGCAAAAATGGGTTGACCTTTTTAGACAAAACCCGGATATGATTCGGGTGGAAACGGGCTATTATATTAAAGGAATTCATCAATTACTGAATGCACATTTTGATTTGCGTAATCACAAAAAGTTCAAGGAAACACTTTCTTTTTTTGAATCTGTCTCAAAGCTTAGTCGTATTCGTGAAAATGATAATTTCAGGGTGCAGTGTTTTATTTATCTAAATACTGCGCGTATCAACCAACATTTTATCCAGGGCAGTTTTTCAACTGGGCTTAAGTTGATTCCGGGTATAAAAAAAGAACTTACCCGTAATATCCTATTTCTAGACACGCATCATGAAATGGTCCTGAACTATAAGTTTGCCATGCTTTATTTTGGATCGGGAGACTATGGTCGCTGTATTGATCATTTACAACCGATTATAAATAGTAATACATCCTTGCGTTACGATTTGCAATGTTATGCTCGCTTATTGCATTTGATTGCGCATTACGAGTTAGGAAATGATATGCTCATGGAGTCACTTACTAAGTCGGTATACCGCTTCATGTCCAAGCTTAAAAACTTTACTGCAGTGGAAGAGGCGATGTTGCAATTTTTACGACAGTCAATAACGATACAGCCCAAGCACGTGGGAAAGGGACTCAAAGCCTTGCTTGCAAAAATCAAGCACCTTGAAAAAAATCGCTTTCAAACCCGAGCTTTTGCCTATCTGGATGTCATCTCTTGGTTGGAGGCTAAGCTGAGCGGGCAGACAATGGACCAGGTTATACAACAGAAATATCTGGAAAGCCGCCACCGTTGATTGACCATTCCCTGTAACTTGCGCGCATGCAGGAGTATCTCAGTGGCTTGAACGAAAGACAACGGGAAGCAGTTTTACATAAGGATGGCCCCATTATGATTGTAGCAGGGGCGGGAAGTGGCAAAACAAAGGTGCTCACTACGCGTATCATTCATTTGATGGCTGCTCATCAGGTAGATGCGTTCAATATTTTGGCGTTGACATTTACCAACAAGGCAGCTCGCGAAATGAAAGAGAGAGTAGAAAGAATTTTAGGAAGTGGCGAGGCTCGTAATTTGTATATTGGTACTTTTCACTCTGTATTTGCTCGTATTCTTCGGTTTGAAGCAGATAAAATCGGATATCCTAAGCACTTTACTATTTATGATACAGATGATGCAAAAAGTGTAGTGAAAGCAGTAATCAATGATCTTAACTTAGATGACAAGCACTACAAGCCCAATATTGTCTATAATAGAATTTCATCGGCTAAAAATGCATTGATTGGCCCCGAAGAGTATCGTAATGATTATGCGCTTCAACAGGAAGACATACGTGCTAATCGTCCAGCGATTGGACAAATCTATGATCAATATGTAAAGCGTTGTTTTCGCAATGGCGCAATGGACTTTGATGATTTGTTGCTCAAGTTTTACGAATTGTTGCGTCAAGTACCTGAGTGTCTTTCGCGCTACCAACAAAAGTTTCGTTATATCCTGATTGACGAGTACCAGGATACTAACCCGGCGCAGTATGAGATTATCAAATTATTAGGTGCCATGCATGAAAATGTATGTGTCGTGGGTGATGATGCACAAAGTATTTATAGTTTCCGCGGAGCAACTATTCAAAATATACTTCAGTTTCAAAAAGATTACGACAATGTGAAAGTGGTGAAACTGGAACAGAACTACCGCTCTACACAAAGTATTTTAGAAGTCGCCAATGAAGTAATACGGAATAACAAGGGACAGATTGAAAAAGTATTATTTACCGAAAATCCAGAAGGTGAAAAAATCCGTTTAGTCAGAACCATGACGGATAACGACGAAGGAAAGTTTGTAGCCGATTCTATCCAGGAACAAAAACTTCGTCACCATTTTGCTAATAAAGACTTTGCCATCTTATATCGTACCAATGCACAAAGCCGCGCCTTTGAGGAATCGCTTCGACGTATGGGGATTCCCTATACGATTTACGGTGGCATCAGCTTTTACCAGCGCAAGGAGATCAAAGACATGGTGGCTTACTTGCGCTTCACCGTCAATCCTCGTGATGAAGAGGCGCTGAAGCGTATTATTAATTACCCCGTACGTGGAATTGGAAAGACTACATTAGATAAATTACTCCTGCTATCCAATGAAAAAGATTGCTCAACCTGGGATATATTACTCAATGTGCGCGAGCATGGATTTCGTGCGGGCACATTGACTGCACTGGAAGATTTTGTGACGATGATTCGAAGTTTTGCTAGTATGCTTGAAAAAAGTAATGCCTATGATCTGGCTTTTCATGTGGGTAAACAAACGGGATTGGTTAAAGAACTCTTTAATGATAAAAGCACCGAGGGAATGCAGCGGTATGAAAACATTCAGGAGTTACTTAACTCAATCAAAGAATGGACAGAGAGTCCTGACAATGACGAGGGCGAATTGGTTGATAAAAGCTTGGGTGCTTATTTACAACAGATCACTTTACTAACGGATGCGGATGAAAAGGATGTGGATGCAGACACCGTAAAACTGATGACGATTCACGCCGCAAAGGGTCTAGAATTTTCTTGTGTATTTGCCGCTGGACTTGAAGAGTTGCTTTTCCCCAATGCAATGGCGATTAATACGCGTGAAGAACTAGAGGAGGAGCGCCGATTATTTTACGTGGTGATAACTCGAGCCAAACAAAAATTATGGGTTACTTATGCTAATACGCGCTACCGTTTTGGTCAGTTGGTACAAAATGAACCCAGCCGTTTTTTAGATGAAATACCTGAATCCTATTTAGATAGAAGTTTTGCTGGAACAAAAACAACACCAACACGTCCTTCTTCCAAATGGAGTACACACTATGAGCCCCGTCCTCAACAGCGTACAAGTTCTGAAAAGCCTTCTTATATGGCGCCAAAGCCTCCGGTAGCCCGGGTGGTAGAGCATAAGCCGAGTGAAGGATTTACACCTAGTGATATGACAGAGTTGGAAGTAGGTCACCGTGTAGAACATCAGAAGTTTGGCTATGGCGAAGTAATCAAGTTGGAAGGATCTGCACACAACCCTGTTGCTACAGTTCGATTTGAAAATAACGGAGAGAAAAAAATTATGTTGAATTACGCACGCTTGCGAATTGTAAAATCCTAAAGTACACCTATGGAACAAGGATGGGATCCGGATGTAAGTAAATTTTTTGTTCGCATTATCAATGCGATCGCCGTTACAATAATTTGGATGCTTACTGCTTCTACAGTGGGGTTGTACGCAGGATTAGCTGTGCCAGGGCAGTATCCTGTTTGGGTAACTATTTTGTACTATTCATTTTTGATTGGTTCATTTATTCTCTTGGCACGGTTTCTCCGTAATAATTGGCGCAAGCATCACAAATAGTGCAGACCTAGCTACTGTGATCTGAAACAATAACCCATTTCGAGTTGATTTTGCGAAGTAGCAACGTGTAATGTCCGCTCACATCTCCAATACTTCTTTTTAAATACCACTTTCCTACTACTTCATAATAGCGAGGCGATAATTGTTTGACTACTAAAATGGTAAATTGAAGTTTGCCCATTGCTGCGGTATCAGGATAGCCACGTTTGTAATTATTTAGGGTATTATTATAGCCATAGGTAATACCTGATTTACCAATGAATCGTAGAGAATCATTTTCCCAATAGCCTTTCATAAAGCCTTCCAAATCACCTCGATTCCAGGCCTGGGTTTGTGTATCAAGCAAGGTTAGAATTTTTTCCTTAGCATTTTTTTGTGCAGGGGATATTAGGTGGCATCCAATAAGTATAGAAAGAATTAAAAGTTTGCGCATCTTCTAAGTTAAGATGCTTTGTGCAATTTAGTGATCGCAGTCGTCGTGGTGGGCATGATTATGAATGCGACAAGCCCGGTGATTTTGAATATGCGCAGCAATTATCAAAATAACAGCTGGGATCAAGATCCAAATTTGTAGGGTCAAAAAAAACTGTTTGACCGCAAGCAAAATAATCCCCACTGAAAACAGGAGCCAAGGCTGAATGCTATGGTGATGTTTTTTATACCCATGATACATCGAGAAGCTGCCAATTGCAAAAGCTAAGGCAATCATTCCGATTTCAAAACCTAGATGATGTATGATGTTGATTCCGAAAAGGGGCAAACTGGATAGGAATAGCGGAAGCAAAGCACAGTGAATAGCACAGGCTATCGAGGCGCTAATTCCAAGGGCATCCCAATTGATTCGGAATTTCATGTTGTTTACAAAACTATTAAAAAAGCAACAAAGTTGCAAAAATCAAACTCTTGTGTCATCTCGCAACCTTCCCCTTCGTAATTTTGAGGTACAATAAAACCTATGTCAAAAAAAGGTTGGCTTTACACTTCGTTTTTTGTTTTGCTTGCGCTCGTGTTTTATGCAGTACTGGTTTATACCATTCCTGGTTTTACCAAACGTGGTGTGGCTCCCATCAGTTTTGTGCGCCCATTTCAATTTATTAATCAGGATAGTCAACTTGTAACACAGGAAAATGTGAAGGGTAAAGTGTTTGTAGCTGCTTACTTTTTTACGACCTGTAAAGGCATCTGTCCGCGCATGAACTATAACCTCAAAACAGTTTATGAGGAACTAAAAACGGAACCTGACTTTTTATTACTTTCTCATACCTGTGATCCTGAAACAGATTCTGTGCCCCAACTAAAAAAATATGTAGATTCTCTTGGTATTGATACGCGAAAATGGATTTTTTTGACAGGGAGAAAGGATAGTTTGTATAGCATGGCTCGTTTAAGTTATACAATTGATGATCCTGCAAACAATGTAAAGTCTATTGATGACGACTTTTTACATACGCAGTTTTGGGCACTGATTGATCGTAATGGAGATGTGCGAAAAATATATGATGGTCTTGACGACCGCGAAGTGAAAAAACTGATCCAAGATGCTCGTAAGCTTTTGGTAAATGATGCTAATTTTAAGTGATGTCAAGCTCCAAACACAACGATAAAACAATTGAAATCGGAGAATCCCTAAAGCGAAAGGGACTCAGTGTGACAGATAGTCGCAAAAAAATAATGCAGCTGTTTATGCAGCAAAGGGGAGCGCTTTCGCATAGTGATATTGAAAAAAAGGCGGGTACCTCTTTTGACCGTGTTACCATATACAGAACACTCCAAACATTTTTAGATAAGGGAATCATTCATGCAATCCCAAGCGCAGACGCATCGGTTCGATATGCTCTTTGTAATGATGCTTGTGCTCCCGGCCATCATGAACACCAGCATATTCATTTTTTCTGTCGTCAATGTCATCAAACATTTTGTTTGGATGATATTGTTACTCCCTCTATTGGACTTCCGCGTGGCTATCAGCCTCAGGAAGTAGACGTGTTGGTTAAGGGGGTCTGTAAAAATTGTACCACGGCAAAAAAATCCTGATTCTTGACAGTTGTATACTGATCAAGATCATCTACTAGCCTCTTTATCTGTTTTTACATTGGGTACATGTATACAATACCAAAATATGCTGCTGTTGTTCTACTGTTCGTTGTACTTTCCTGTAGCTCATCATCTCGGATTACCAGTTCGTGGCGCTCCACTGATAAAGCAACCGCTACATTTAAAAAAGTGATTGTGCTCGGATTAATTAAAGAATCAGATCGAACTATCCGTGAAGAAATGGAGCAGTACTTAGCACAGGAATTACGATTGCGCGGTCAAACTGCTCTATGTGCCTGTGATCTGTATAGTCCAAAAGAATTTGATCAGTTGACAGAGAAGCAAGCTCTTGAAAAATTAAAAGACTCTGGTATCGATGCCGTTCTTACAGTTGTATTATTAGATAAAACACGCGAACGGTATTATATACCTGGCCATTCCAATTACACACCCTATGGGATTTATTATAATCGCTTTTGGGGTTATTCGCGCACTATTTATGGACGAATCTACTCACCAGGGTATTACACTACGGATACAAAGTATTTCTGGGAATCCAATTTATATGATCTGGAAAGCGGTGAATTATTGTATTCAGCACAAAGTCAAAGTTTTGATCCTCCATCTTCCGCTGCGATGGGTAAAGAATACGGGCGTTTAATTGTAGAGGATCTGGTGAGCAAACGCGTTATTGCTTTCTCTTCCATACCCACCAAAGTCCCTTGACATTTGATTCCCATTGGGGAAGTAAGTAGACTAATATAATTTCTTCAATCAGCTCTATACCTGTTACTACAACGGCGGTATAAAAGAGTGTGTATTGGATGTTCTCTAAAAAAAAGAATGATAATAAAAAGACGCCCTGTGTCAAAGCAGCTAGCTTCGCTAGATAGGTATGAAAGCTGGTGATTTTTCCATAGCGGTATAAGGCAGATCCGGTTTGTAGCAGAAATAAAAAACTTAATGGGACTAGTACCACCCATTCTTGTTTTATAAAGGAAGGATTTAGGTACCATAGCCCAAAAATGGCAACAAGCACAGTGAGGTCATCTCCAATGGAATCTAGTCGAGTGCCTAACACACTTGTTACATTGTAGTTTCTCGCGAGTTCTCCATCAATGAGGTCTGTAAAGAAGCTAATTCCGATGAGCCATTTAAACCAATCGGGCTTTCCTGTCAATAACAAATACACCAACAGAGGTGCAGTAATAATTCTGTAAAGAGTAATGCTATTAATAAGATAAAAGAGGGTTTTGTTATGAGTTAGTTTCATCGTTTGTTTTTTGGTTTTCCTCTATTAAAAAAAGTACCTGAGCGTCCGATACTTCCTCAAAGTTTTCATAAAAGCGACCCACACCTATAAAAGGATCTGGGTCATCACAGCTGATTAATTTGTCTACGAGGGGTTCTAGTCGCATTCGGGCAGGAACCGAACAAACCGGTACTGCAATGATTAGTTCCTTAGGATTTTTTTTGCGAAGTGCTGGCAGTGCTGCTAGCAATGTGCGTCCTGTGGCAATGCCATCGTCAGTTATAATTACTGTTTTCCCCTCAAGGGATAAGGGGAGTTGTCCTTTTCTGAATAGCGCATATCGTTCCTTCAATTGCTGTTGAATCCTTTTGATTTCTTGCTGCAGATAGGTTCGCTCAACTGGAAATTCGTCTTCTATCAATACAAAGTCAGGTCCTACCGCACCTATTGCAAATTCAGGATTACCGGGGGCACCAATCTTTTTTGTCATCAATAAATCCAATTCTCCTTTGAGTGCCTTTGCTAAAATGCATCCAATGGGAACACCGCCCCGTGGTATTGCTAGAATAACTGGATTTTTATCGAGGTATTCTTCTAGTAAGGGTAGAAGTTGTACAGCTGCATCCTGGCGATCGTGAAAGCGCATAGTATTTAAATCGCTTCAAGATAGCAGGGAGCTATTACCGTAACAGTGAGTCTACTCAGTGCTGCTATTGAGTCTGGTCAGCGTTTGCTTCTGCTATTAATTCACGAATTACAACGGATGCGGCCACTGCACCAAATGTAGCCGGTAGGTATGAAATAGTGCCGTACGCTGATTTTTTATAGTTGCGGCCATCGGTAAGCATCAGGCTTTCGCGAATGGGCTCCTCTGGGGAAAATACTACTTTTAGCCCTCTACGAATGCCAAAGCGTGTTTTTAATTGTTTTCTGATTTGCTGGGCAAACGGACAGTTATAGGTTTTGGAAATATCCACTACCTGCAATCGGGTAGGGTCCAATTTTGCACCCGCACCCATGCTGCTAATTACACGTAGTCCACTCTCTAATGCTAGTTTTATAAAGGTCAGTTTAGGGGTGATACTATCAATGGCATCTATGATATAGTCGGGTTGGGTTGCTAATTGCGTCGTAACCATTTCTGGGTTGACAAACTCTTGTACTACTTCCAATTTCAGCTCTGGATTGATGGCCAGTAGCCGTTCTTTCATTATAAGGGCTTTGGGCTCTCCATGATTAGTGGCCAAGGCAGGAAGTTGACGATTTCTATTGGTAGAATCGACTGTATCCCCGTCAATAATGGTCATTTTCCCTATGCCACTACGGGCAATGAACTCTGCGGCAAAGGAGCCCACTCCTCCCAGTCCTACGACCATTACATGGCAGTTATTCAGGTGAGAAACGGCATTTTCTCCTATGAGAAGGGTGGTGCGAGATAACCAGGATGTGTCCATACTGCAAAACAAGTGAATTGTCAGCTAGCAGAGAAATCCCCATCGGTGGAAATAAATTTTCCCAATGAAATGTTTGTTAGAAAAGAAAAAATCTATATTTGATATCGAAATATTTCCTAACCCATTAACATTCTAAATTTAGAAAAATGGCAACTAAGAAGAAAGCAAAAAAAGCAGCTAAAAAGCCTGCTAAAAAAGCTGTAAAGAAAAAAGCAGCTAAGAAGCCTGCTAAAAAAGCTGCAAAGAAAAAAGTAGCTAAGAAAAAGTCTAAGCGTAAGCCAAATGCGGCTTTCATGAAGGCGTTGACTCCTAGCGCAGCTCTTTCTGCGGTAGTAGGTTCAAAAGCATTAGCTCGTACTGAAGCTGTTAAGAAGATTTGGGGGTACATCAAATCCAAAAAACTTCAAGACAACAAGAACAGACGCATGGTTAACACGGATGCTAACTTGAAAGCAGTATTCGGTGGTAAAGGCCAAGTGTCTATGTTCGAAATCGCTAAGTACTTAGGCAAACACCTCAGCTAAGCTATTTCAACTGAAGTAAAAAAAAGCCATTCAGATTTTCTGGATGGCTTTTTTCATTGTGAAATTCTATTACCCAATTGGAAGTGTAATGGTAGTCTTACTTCCTTTGCCTGGGGTACTTTCTAATTTTAATGTGCCTTGATGGTACTTGATTCTTGATTCAATACTATCTAATCCAATTCCTTTTTTGATTTTATTTTGATCAAAACCTTGCCCATCATCTTGATAGTATAAGTAAAAATTTTTTTTATCGAACAACAGTTTTATTTCTACATTTTCCGCCTCAGCATGTTTAAAGGTATTATTCAGTAGTTCTTGTAACACGCGATATACCATCCGTTTTTTATCCATATTTAAATTGTAATCGTCTTCTACAGGATAAATTTCCAATTTGAAAGATGGTTTTTTCATGATGGAACAAGAGTTGATCAGCTCACGAATTGATTCTCTTAATCCAATATCTTTTAGCTCTGGTGGAGCTAGTAATCGGGAGAGGTTTCTAACCTGCTCTATCGTTTTTTGTATGGCATCTTCTAGCTCCTTTAACTCTTTTTTTGTTAATGTTCCTTTTGAACGGATTACTCCCACATACATATTAATTAATGCAAGCATTTGTCCTACGCCATCATGCAAATCTTGTCCTATTTCATAGCGTTGTTGGTCTTCTGCTTGCATTCTCGCCTCTGAGAGATCTTTTTCCCTGCGTATTCCCTGTTCGCGCAGGGCTATTTCCATTTCTCTGATTTTAGTAATATCCCAATGAATACCCACCGATCCACATATATTTCCATTGGTGTCAAAAACGGGCGCTCCACTTATTACCATTGTACCAATTGAGCCATCTTTTCTTTTTAAGTGCAATTCGTACACAGACGATTTCCCTTGTTCTCTAAATTTATGTTGTAACTCCAGCTGTGTTACACTTTCTTGGTTTGGCAATAAAATTTCCTTTGCAATCTTCCCTATTAATTCATTTTGGCTATACCCAGTTATTTTTGATAAAGCATTGTTGGTATAAAGAATTGTATCATTAAGATCAACTTCTAAAACACCTAATTCCATATTCTCAAATATGCTTCTGAACTTTTCTTCATTGGCACGTAAGGCTTTCATTGATTGTTCCGCCTTTACTTTTAGATTATGTTCATGTGTTAGATCAAGGGTGGCACCTATGTATCCAATAAATTCTCCGTTTTTTAAAAATCTTGGTACCGCCTTAAGTGATAGATAACGTGGACCCCCCATTGCGGTTTTAAGTTCCATTTCAACCTGTATGGGCTGCCTCAATATTCTTTTTTCATCCCACTCACTTATTACAATTTTTTTATAATTGGGTTCTACCCAATGCGACATTTCTGCTACCGAAACTTTCATCTCATCAGTTAGCCCAAACATCTTTTTGGCCTCCTGATTCGTGTAAATAATTTGATCTTGTGCATCCGCAACCCAAATCATTACTGGTAAACTGTCAGTAATATTTTTAAATCGTTGTTCACTTTCTTTAATGTACTCCTTGTAAAATTCAACTCCACTGATATCTCTTATTATTCCAACCCATACTTCATCATTCGAAACCGGATCAATTTTTTTTATTATCTCTTCCTCAAGCCAAAGTAATTTACCGTTTGTTGCGTGTTGGGTTTGGTATTTGAACTGAATTCGGTTTGTCTTTTTAAGTTTTTCCAATGCTACTTCATACGATTCCAGAAAATCAGACTGTATCCATTTCTTTTTTTCGGCAATAGGATCTTCAACTGCATCAGTCGAAAACCCCAGCAGGGGAAACCATTTATCTGAAAAAAAGCACTTTTCTTTGTCCTGTTGGTAAACAATGTAGTAAACCGAATCAGAAATCTCCAAAAAGCTTTTCAACTGGAAATGGGAATCGTATAATTTTTGATCAATTAAATTGTTGCTCACAATTATGCGATAATACAAATTTTTTAATTCTGAAAATTATAACTTATTCATCATCTTTCTATTCAATAAACGCCAGCCTACTTGGGCCCAGTGTGATATCTTTTTTTGAATGAGCACACCGGGGCTTAGTGAAATTTTCAAATCTTTCCAGGCGGCACGAATTTCTTTTTCCTGCTCTAGTAGCTGTACACGCAGTTTCAGTTTTTCATGTTCAATATCTTGTACCCGTCTAATCTTTTTCATTCTCTTCGTCTTTAAATAAGGCGTCGATTAATAAATTCATAATAGGAATGCGCAACCAACGGTCGCGTGTCAACCATCCCCATCCGCCAACAACTAAAATCAGTCCGCTTACTATGAAAAAGCCTAGCCAATAATTTTGAAGCCAACTTCCAATCAGCAGTGCAATGCCGATACAAACCATCGTGAAAAATAAAAAGAACACCAGCGCTGCCAGCAACACGGCAATCAACACAGTCAGCACGCTGGCCGTTTTTTCTGCTGTTGATAGCTTGAGCTGTGACAACCTGGTGTTCAGATACGCTTTGAGTCGATTTACCAACTCTTCGATTTTGTTCAATTCTTCTGACATGACCTAAAGGTAAGAAGGCCCTGCCTTAGATCACACCTTCATACTCCTCTTCGGTTCGTTTGACTTTTTCGTCTAGTTTCTCTTTACCCCATTTTAGCTTTTCGTCAACTTTTTCTCCCAGTTTCTTCCTGCCCTCCTGAAGTTTTCGGCGGGTTTCCGATCCCTTGTCAGGAGCGAACAAAACTCCTAACACACTGCCAATAGCTACTCCTGCCCCAAGTGCTACCATTAATTTTGAAATTGTTTTCATATCCTGCATTTTGTTTTTCTCTAAATTCATCGACAAACTACAACCTGCTAATCTCGTTTTATATGATGTTATTCAATAAGCACACTGATTTCGCTCAATCTTTTGTTCGTGTTATTCCATTTTGCTGTGTTCTACTCTTTGGGGTAAATCTCTCAGGTCTTGCGCAGAGCAAACAAGACTCATTACTTTCTGCTATTCTAGCCAGGGCCACGTCTGAGCCTGCTCGTAAGGTTTTGGCAGATCCAACAACCTATCGGTTACAGATCATTTATACGCAGATTGATCGTAATAAAAAAGGAGTTCCTCTTTTTACCAATCATTACTTCAACGTGGATCCCAATTTCTATTTCAATCCGGCTTCAATGGTCAAGATGCCACTTGCTTTTTTGGCATTGGAAAAACTTAATCAACTCAATATTGCTGGTGTAGACAAGCACACAAAAATGATCTATGATAGTAGTTATCCAAAACAAGTGGCGTTGAAAAAAGATAATTCTGCTCCTGATTCATCTGTGACTATTGCGCATTTGATTAAACGCGCTTTTTTGATCAGTGAAAATGATCCCTATAACCGCTTGTATCAATTTATGGGGCAGGGCCCTACCAATAAAATTCTCCAACAAAAGGGGTATACTTCTACTCGAATTACGCGCCAGTTTATGGGCTACACGGAGGAACAAAACCGCCACACTAATGCGATTCGGTTTTATGATAAGAATAATCAACAGCTCTATTTTCAAGAACCTGGATACAATACAGATAGTTTTTCATTTCCTGCTCCTATTCTCATAGGTGATGCGCATATTGATCGCAATGAAAAATTAGTGCAAGGTCCATTTGATTTTACTCGGCACAATTCTATTTCACTAATCGATATGCAAAAAATGTTGCAGGCCATTATTTTTCCTGCATCTGTTCCTCAAAAAAGTCGATTTGAGATCAGTGAAAAAGACCGATTGTTTCTGCTTCAATATCTTTCTCAATATCCCTCCGAAACAACTTTTCCCAAATACGATACGGCTGTTTACTACGATAGCTATGTAAAATTCTTTTTTAATGATTCTACACATCAAATGCCACCAGGGGTTCGTGTTTTTAACAAGGTGGGATGGGCCTATGGGTTTTTGACCGATGTTTCCTACATAGTTGACACAGTGCACCAGGTTGACTACTTTTTATCGGCTACGCTATACGTAAATAGCGATGGGGTGGTAAATGATTCTAAATATGATGAAGAAACAATTGGTTTTCCTTTTTTACGGGAATTAGGGGGGCTGGTGTACCAATACGAATTAGAACGTACCCGGCGTTTTCGCTCACCCCTCGGTCTCCAAGGGGTTCACTATGAAACGAGAAACTGGCAGGATTCCCGCCCCGCTATTCGAAATGCCGATAATTAGGCTTATTGACAATCAACAACCTGTGATTATATTGCGCCCCCAATTGAATTTGACAGAACTTTTTTGAACGGAGATTGTAGTATAGACATGAACGCGTTTACCATAAAGGATTTGGAGAACCTCTCCGGGGTCAAGGCGCACACGATAAGGATCTGGGAGCAGCGTTATAACTTCTTGAAGCCGCAGCGTACGGAGACTAATATTCGCTATTACTCCAACGAAGAGCTAAAGACTATTCTTAACATTTCCCTGTTAAATAAGTATGGGTTTAAGATTTCCCATATCGATCGAATGACCCCTGAGGAAATTGGTCAACGAATTCTCTCACTTTCTGATACCGACGCTATACAGGAGAGGAATGTAAATGAGTTGTTGAAAGAAATGATCGATTTAAATGTAGAAAGATTAGACAAAATTATTTCTGAGCATATCGCGTTAAAGGGGTTAGAGCGTTCGATGATGAAGTTGTTATTCCCGTTTTTAGAAAAAATCGGAATTCTCTGGCTAACTGGTCACATCAATCCAGCGCAGGAACACCTTGTTACAAATTTGATCCGTCAGAAAATGATGGTAGCAATTGACAAAACTCCCATTCCTGCTAGCCCCAAAAAAAATATATTACTTTTTTTACCAGAAGGGGAGTACCATGAGTTAGGTCTTTTGTTCCTTTACTACCTGATGAAGACAAAAGATATCGGAGTTATTTATGCAGGAGCCAACATTCCATTTAAGGATGTAGCCTACATTGTGAATCTGAAAAAGCCAGAATACATTTTTTGTCACCTGACTTCTACAGTCTCTAATTTCTCAATGGAGCGGTTTCTTGAAAAATCTGCGCATTATTTTACAGGTACACCATTGATTGTTTCTGGTTATCCAATTCTGAGTTATAAGAAACAGGTCCCTGCGGGAATACAGTTTAAATACTCTCTATCTGAGATGATGGACTTTATTAACCAGCTTGCGGTTTAGGGAGCGAGTCTTTCAATCTTCCAATTCAATTCTTGTTCGCGGGTGTAGCATATGCGGTCATGCATGCGGCTAGGTCTGCCTTGCCAAAACTCAAAGCGTATTGGCTCGATCCTAAATCCGCCCCAATGGGGAGGACGAGGGATTGATGATTGCCCTTGGTATTTCTTTTCTACTTGTGCAAAGTTCTCTTCTAACCATTCCTTACTTTCTACAACTTGACTTTGTGGAGAGGCCCAAGCCCCGATTTGACTTCCGGTGGGTCTGCTATGATAATAGGTATCACTCTCGGTTGCAGTAATGGGAGATGCTGTTCCAACAATACGAATTTGTCTCTCTAATTCTTTCCAGAAAAAAAGTAAAGAACACTGTGGTTGCACTTTTAATTGTAATCCTTTGGCGCTTTCATAATTTGTAAAAAAGACAAATCCCTTTTCATCATATCCTTTCAAAAGCACAATTCGGGATTCGGGGTAACCATTTTTACCAAGGGTGGCTAATGTCATAGCATTTACCTCTTCTATATCGGCTTCAGTAGCCTGTTTCCACCAGGCAGAAAATTGGACAAAGGGGTTTGCTGCAACATCCTTCTCAGAAAGAGAATGTAATGCGTAGTCTTTGCGAAGATCAGCGATAGAAGGATGTGCCATAGCTAAGAGAGGTTAAAGATACAACACATTCGATTGTACAGTTCAAAGGGCTTTAATCTGGCGCTCCCTTCGTAATTTTAAATTATAGCTAAGCGCCTATGCACTCTATTATTGATGCTAATCGAATTCGACAGATATTTTTGATTGCCCTGATTCTCTTTATCGGTGTTATTCTTTTTAGAGAACTAGCTTCTTTTTTACCCGCTCTATTAGGAGCATTAACCCTTTATATCCTATTACGCTCTAGTTATTTTCGATTGACCGAAGTTAGAAAATGGAAAAGAGCCCCCACTGCATTGCTTTTGATGTTTTCTTCTTTGGTTGTGATTTTGTTTCCTATCGCTTTGTTATTACAAATGCTCTCCGGAAAATTTGCGTATGCATTAGAGCATTCTGGCGAGTTAGTCACTTCTTTAAAACAAGTTGTAGCTGAAATCGAACTCCGTTATCATCTTGTTATTTTGAGTGACGAGAACATCAACAAAGTTGGAACTTGGATGGCATCACTACTTCCTAAGATGCTGGGAGCTACCTTCAATTCACTTTCTACCATTTTCTTTCTCTAT
>JBILMC010000081.1:0-6211 GCA_044375755.1 Chitinophagaceae bacterium | reverse complement strand
AAGCTATACCCAGATTTGAGGGAGAAGTTGCCATTAAAGCCAATCACCTTTGCCGAAAGTAATTTTTTGCTTCCGAGTGAAGATTTTTTCTTACCAAGACCCAACGAAGCATTACCTGCAAGCGCAACGATAATCGCAACAGCAAATAAGACTGTTTGTTTGGTGCTACTTTTTATGGACATGTTTCTCAAAAGCATAGCTTTTGCAAATATACCGATGTCTTTTAACAAATCCATGTAATAAAGTTTTGCCAAATGCACAACTGGGGATAAAAAGCAGCTGGAAACCCTTGATTTTTAATGTAAATTGAACAAAACCATGGGATATGGCAGAGCTACCAAACAGAGAGGAAAAAGACGAATTAGACGAATTGCTGAGCCAGTATGAGGAATTAAGGGGGGGAGGTGTACAGTCATTTTTGGAGGAGGAGGCGTTTGAGCGAATTATTGAACATTTTCAACAAAAGGAAATGCCTGAAAAAGCTTTAGAGGCATCGCTCATTGCAGTTGAACGGTATCCGTACTCTTCATCCCTTCTTATTCGAAAAGCTGATGTTTTGGTTTTGCACAGGAGGTATAAAGAAGCGCTTCGCGTATTAGACCAGGCGGAAATTCTTGATAGTCGCGATATCAATATTTACATTCTTCGCACGGATGCTTACTTGGCGCTTGATCAACCTGAGAAAGCTGTTTCCTTGCTCGAACGATCTTTGGGAAAATTTGAAGGGGAGGAAAAGGTAGAATTATTATTTGAGTTGGCAGACGTCTATGACGATTATGAAGATTTTGAAAAAGTATTTGATTGCCTAAAGGAAGTGTTGAAAGAAGATCCCTTAAATGAAGAAGCTTTATATAAGATTTGTTTTTGGACTGATTTTACGGGTCGAAATGAAGAGGGGATTCGGTTATATCAAGAAATTTTAGATGAGCATCCTTTTAGCGAGTTAGCCTGGTTTAATCTGGGGGCTGCTTATCAGGGTTTGCGGTTATATGAAAAAGCAATTGATGCGTACAAGTATGCTGTTGCCATCGAGGAAAAGTTTGATTATGCATACCGCAATATGGGTGATGCATTTATTCGATTGCACCGCTATCGTGATGCAATCGAAGTACTTGAGCGGGTACATGAACTAGCAAAACCTGAAGATGTAATTTTTGAGGCAATAGGATATTGCTATGAAAAACTAAAACAGCCTGCAATAGCTCGGCTTCAATACCGAAAAGCATCCCACCTTCGTAAAGATGATAGCCGACTTATTTATAAAATTGCCTGTACTTATTTTTCAGAAGGACAGTGGAGTGCTGCTTATAAACAAATTGAGGTTGCACTACGAATTATTCGGGGCGAGTTTGATTATCAATTGTTGGCTGGACAATGCTGTGAACAATTGGAAAGAATACAAGAGGCTGTTGAGCATTATGTGATGGCTGTTCAACTTAAGCCTAAAAAAATAGCAGGTTGGAATGCATTAATACGCTGCCTTTTTGAAGCTGAGGCGTGGGAAGATGCCTTAAAGCAAATTGATTTGGCACTCCATGCTACCAAGGGTAAAATACTTTTTCTTTATTACAGGGCAGCTGTATTATTTGGAGCCGCTCGAAACCAAGAGGCATTGAAACAACTGGAAGAGGCATTGATGAAAGATCCGAAACAAGTAAAGAAGTTTGTTTCGCTTATTCCATCTGTAATGCAGCAAGTACAAGTAGTGGATCTTTTAGCACGCTATAAACGTAAGAAGGGGGAGTGATATTGATGCGGATTACAGTAAATTTGCACAACTTTATTGTAAATCTACCTGCATGAATTATGTATTAAGCCAAATGCCTGATCGGTTGACCAAGCCTCGTCAATCTGGATTGACCATGGTAATGGATAAGGGGCTGAGCACCGAAGAAGCGCGCAATTTCATAAGCGTTTCTTATCCCCATGTGGATATTGTGAAACTTGGATTTGGTACCTCTTTCGTTTCCCCTAATCTTCGGGAAAAAATTGAGTTATACCAATCGCATCAGATTCCAGTTTATTTTGGAGGTACATTGTTTGAAGCGTTTTTGATTCGTAATCAATTTGACGACTACATCAGTGTTTGTAAAGAATATGGCATTAAGTACATGGAGGTAAGCGACGGGTCTATTACCATTCCGCATACAGAAAAATGCGGATATATTGAAAAGCTAACCCAGTATGGCACTGTACTCAGTGAGGTAGGAAGTAAAGATGCAGCACATATTATACCGCCATATAAATGGATTGAGTTAATGCGTGCTGAACTTGAAGCAGGCGCCAGCTACGTGATAGCCGAAGCAAGGGAAGCTGGAAATGTTGGAATCTACAGAGGAAGCGGAGAGGTGCGTGAAGGGCTAGTACAAGAAATTCTTACACAAATTCCGGGAGAGAGAATTATTTGGGAGGCACCGCAAAAGGCACAGCAACTCTATTTTATTGAATTATTAGGTTGTAATGCAAACCTAGGCAACATTGCCCCTACAGAAGTAATACCGCTTGAGGCAATGCGTATTGGGTTGCGGGGCGATACTTTTCATTTTTACTTGGACAAAAGCGATAAATCCTGATGCGTTTATTTGGTCTGATTGGCCAACCGCTCACCCATTCATTCTCGGCAAACTATTTTAATGAAAAGTTTGCACAAGAAGGAAACTCAAATTGTCAATATCAGCTGTTTCCTCTCTCATCAATTTGTGAGTTACCCGCTTTACTAAGAAAGTATCCAAACTTGGAAGGACTCAATGTTACGATCCCCTTTAAACAACAGGTAGTAAGTTATCTTTCAAACCACTTTATTCCTGATGGGATAGGTGCATGTAATTGTATTCGAATCAGAGATGGAAAGTGTGAGGGGTTTAATACTGATTACATTGGATTTGAAAAATCATTCTTGCCCTTGCTGCAACCTAAGCAACAAGCCGCATTGGTATTGGGACAGGGAGGAGCCGCACAGGCTGTTTTTTTTGTGTTGCGAAAAAATGGAATTCCTTACACTGTAGTAGGGCGAAATCACAAACCAGGTGTGGATGTAACCTACGGTCAACTTACTCCTGCTGATTTGCAAGCACATACTATAGTGATCAATACCACTCCATTAGGTACTTTTCCTGCAGTTACAGAGTTGCCTCCACTTCCCTATGAGGCAATTGGGTCCAGCCATATTTTTTATGACCTTGTTTATAATCCAATAGAGACGGCCTTTATGAAAGAAGGTTTGCGACGTGGTGCACGGGTAAAAAATGGCGCAGAAATGTTACAAATTCAAGCGGAAGAGAGTTGGAAGATATGGAATCAATGAGATAGTTTTTTTTGAACTTCTAACGGAAGAAGATCCATTTTTTTATTTTTATAGTCATAACAAACCATACTGGTTAGTGCTGCACCAACTAATTCCTTTTGACTTTGATTCTCCCGTTCCATTTTGTAGATGAGGTCAAAACCTTTGTTTGTAAAGTTTAAAGCCGCTACAGAAACCCAAAGAGTATCGCCAAAAAAAAGTTCTTTTCTTATCTCAATACTGGCGCGTGTTAATAAGAGTGAGGTACCCCCTAATTCTAATTCAGAATAACCCAACTGATTTAAAAACTGAATGCGAGCCTCATGCGCGAAAAGTAAAATCCGGTCATTGCCAACGTGTCCTCCATAGTTTATATCATTGATGCGAATTGGAATCTGGCATTGAAATTTGAATGAAGCAGGAAATTGTGATTTAATAGAACTCATGGGGTCTTTTTTTAAGATAGGCAACTAGTTTTTCAACCGCTTTTCTTCGGTGACTATACTCATTTTTTTCTGTGATGCTCATTTCGGCAAATGTTTTACCAGATCCATCTGGAATAAAAATGGGGTCATAGCCAAAACCGTTTTCGCCGCTTATTTCTTGTGTAATTTGTCCTTTGCAAACACCCTCAAATTGTTTCTCGATCCCGTTTTGAACTAATGATATAACTGTTCTGAATTGCGCCTTTCTGTTTTTATTATTCCCAAGTTGATCGAGGAGCTTTTCAATATTAGCCTTTGTGTTGGAAGGTTCTCCTGCATATCTTGCACTTCTAACACCGGGTGCGCCATTTAAGGCTTCCACCTCAAGTCCTGTGTCTTCGCTAAAACAATCAATATTTTTGAGCTTGTAGATGGTCATTGATTTTTCTCTAGCATTTGCTTCAAGCGTATCATGAGGTTCATCGATATCTATTTCAATGCCTGCCTCCTTTAAAGAGAGTACCTCAAAAGTGTTACCCAGAATTTGATTGACTTCTTGGGCTTTGTTGTAATTATTTGTGGCAAATACAAGGGTGTGGCGTTGCTTAGACATTGAATTGCTTTCTTAATGATTGCCAGAGTTTTTCCCGGTCTGTTTTTTGCGGTTCCAACAAATCCAATGCGGGCGCAAAAAGATAAGTACAGTTTTCAATTTTTTGTAATTGAAAGAAAGGGAAATCCACCGGTAATTGGAGAATTTGAGGAGAAAGACCAAAAACTAAGCAAGTAGAGGAGGGGTACTCTAGTTGCAATTGCTGATAATGGGGTTGGGCAAAATCTTGAATATTAATTATTGCGACATCTTCCAGCGTGAGTTTGCAGGCCATTAAAATTCTTGTGAGATAAGCTAATTGCTCATCTTTTAAAAACACAGCATCTGGTTCTTTTACTACAATGCAAATTTTCTTTTTGTGCCCTCCTAAGGATTTAATCTTACCAGCGGTGGGCTGCTCAAGCTCATAGCTTTTTGTTGAAGCGATGCCCGACATTTCTACTAACACAGATTGATAGAGCTGTGCTAAAAGTTCACTGGTCAGCTTAACTTGATTGAGGGACATAAATGTGCTAAAATATACGAATGAGTGTTAGTTTTTTTTGTTTTCTTTGCTTCGTAAAAATATGTGAATTATGACTGCGGCGATCGAAATTCCAATTGAGCCAATTGCAAACAGCAAATTAAAAGGTATGAATTTGGAAAATCTCCCATTTGGGAAGCACTTTTCAGATCATATGTTAGAGGCCGATTTTATCAATGGTCAATGGACAAATATTTCGATCAAGCCATATGCTCCATTAACACTTTCTCCTTCTTTAGCCGCCTTACACTATGGGCAAGCAATTTTTGAAGGCATCAAGGCATACAAGGATCAGCAATCGCGTCCGTTTATTTTTCGTCCTTATGATAATTTTTTGCGTTTCAATGCCTCGGCTGAAAGAATGCAGATGCCCACCGTTCCCTCGGAGATTTTCATGGATGGGATGATGCAGTTGATCAAGTTAGACCAGGATTGGATTCCTTCTTTTCCAGATCACTCTTTGTATATACGTCCTTTCATGTTTTCTACCGATGAATTGATTGGGGTGCGCCCTTCTGATACCTACAAATTCATGATTATTTTAAGTCCCACAGGTCCTTATTACAGCGCGCCTATGAAAATTTGGGTAGAGGAGAAGTATGTTAGAGCAGTTTCAGGAGGTGTTGGGTATGCTAAAGCTGCCGGAAATTATGGAGGAGCTATGTATGCAACTGCACAAGCGAAGTTGAAAGGTTTTGATCAGGTTTTATGGACAGACCCCATTGAGCATAAATATGTTCAGGAATGTGGTACAATGAATGTCTTTTTCATTATCGGTAATAAGGCAATTACGCCTGGTTTAGAGGAGGGTACGATTTTGGGGGGAGTTACGCGGATGAGTGTCATGACCTTGCTTTCTGAGATGGGGTTGGAAGTTGAGGAGCGCGATTTAGGTATGGACGAGGTTCTCAAGGCATATCAAGACGGAAGTTTACGTGAAGTTTTTGGAACCGGTACAGCCGCAACAATATCTTTCATTAAGGAACTTTGCTATAAAGGCGATTCTCTTTGTTTTGATACTGATCGGTGGACCATTGCACCTACATTAAAGAGAAATCTTGCAGCAATTCGTGAGGGCAGAATGTCTGATATGCATAATTGGATGGTGCCCGTTCAATAGTTTTGTTCGGATTTCCACGAATGTTCAAAATATACTCCAGGTGTCAATTGTCTTGCTAACACAGGCACCTAAGTGTTGAAAATCAGATTTTTGCAAATATTCCATTAATTCAGGGGCTGATCAAAAAACAAAGCTCATTTTTTGGTGATTCAACGCCCTCCCTTTACCTTTGCTCTCCCAAAAATAAGGGTCTAGAATGCCTACTATTCAACAGTTAGTAAGAAAAGGACGTGAAATTATCAAGGCT
>JBILMC010000080.1:0-6220 GCA_044375755.1 Chitinophagaceae bacterium | reverse complement strand
GATCGCGGTTTTTGCTGCTTTTGCCATACGTGCGCGTTAATTCAGTGATTGAATAATTTACTTAATTTCTTTGTGAACAGTCACCTTTTTGAGAATGGGATTGAACTTTTTCAATTCCATACGCTCAGGATTGTTCTTTTTGTTTTTTATGGTGATATAGCGGCTGGTACCAGGCTTTCCACTAGCCTTGTGCTCGGTGCACTCTAAAATCACTTGTACGCGATTACCTTTTTTTGCCATGATTAGTTCGCTTTAAACGTTAAATTTTTTCGCCTTGCGCTCTTAATTGTTTTACCACACTGTAAAGACCATTTTTGTTAATGGTTCTGATAGCCTCCGTAGACAATTTCAATGTGATCCACTTATCCTCTTCTGCAAGGTAGAAACGCTTGCGTTGAAGATTGGGCAAAAAACGACGCTTGGTCTTGATATTAGAATGGGACACCTTATTTCCACCTACTGGTGTTTTACCGGTGACCTGACATACTCTTGCCATATAACACAAATTTGGGACGGCAAAGGTAAGGGAAATCAGTGATTTAAAAGGAAAAATAGTCTTTTTTTTATCTGCCGTACCCTTTGTAATTCAGGACATTCCTCCTTTGCTTGAATAGCCTTTTGGGGTACCTTTGCTCCCTGGCTGAGCGTTAGTAGCCAGTCTTTTAAACAAAAAAACACTTTTTATGGCATATGATGTAATCGTTTTGGGAAGTGGTCCTGGAGGCTACGTAGCCGCCATCAGGGCTTCTCAGCTTGGTCTTAAAACAGCCGTTGTGGAGAAAGAAAGCTTAGGCGGGGTCTGTTTAAACTGGGGTTGTATCCCAACCAAAGCTTTACTCAAAAGTGCGCAGGTAAATGAATACATCAAACACGCCAAAGATTTTGGAATTGAAGCAACCGGACAGCCTCAATTTGATGCGGTGATACGCAGAAGTCGTGGAGTTGCCGATAAAATGAGTAAGGGAGTACAGTTTCTGATGAAAAAAAATAAGATCGATGTAATCATGGGCTTCGGCAAACTAGCCGGAAAAGGGAAGCTTGAAGTCACAGATAAGGATGGCAAAAAGCAAATAGTAGAAGGAAAACACATTCTTATTGCAACGGGCGGTCATAGCAGACAATTACCTACAATGCCTATAGATGGTAAAAAAATTATTGGATACAGAGAAGCAATGGTATTACCTGAGCAACCCAAGTCAATGATCATTGTGGGAAGTGGCGCAATAGGTGTCGAATTTGCTTACTTCTATAATAGCATGGGCACTAAGGTTACAATTATTGAGTTCTTACCTCGTATTGTACCTGTAGAAGATGAAGAAATTTCAAAAGAACTAGAAAAGCAATATAAGAAGAGCGGTATTGAAATTCTTACTAGCAGTGAAGTAACAGCAGTTGATACAAAAGGAACGGGTGTAAAAGCAACAGTTAAAACTGCAGCTGGTGAAAAGATTGTTGAAGCAGACATATTACTTAGTGCAGTAGGAGTTGCCGCAAACATTGAGGGCATTGGCCTAGAAGAAACGGGAGTAAAAACAGAAAAAGGAAGAATTATCGTTGATAAGTTTGGTCAAACAAATATCCCTGGAATCTATGCAATTGGAGACTGCGCACCTGGGCAAGCATTAGCGCACGTTGCAAGTAAAGAAGGAATTGTTTGCATTGAAGCCATTGCATACAACGAGAAAAAATATAATCACAAACCTGAACCAATCGATTATAACAATATTCCAGGATGCACCTATTGCGTTCCTGAAATCGCCTCAGTTGGCTACACTGAAAAGCAAGCAAAAGAGGCTGGGTACGAAATCAAAGTGGGCAAGTTTCCGCTTAGCGCCAGCGGTAAAGCATCTGCAGCTGGTCATACAGAAGGTTTTGTAAAAGTAATTTTTGATGCCAAATATGGCGAATGGCTGGGCACACATATGATTGGATATAATGTTACAGAGATAATTGCACAAACTGTAACTGCCCGGAAACTGGAAACAACCTACCATGAGGTACTTAATTCCATTCACCCGCATCCCACAATCAGTGAGAGCGTGAAAGACGCTATCGAAGTGGCTTATGGCGAAGCCATTCACCTGTAAGAGATAGAAAAGGGCCCCCGAAAACGGGGGCCCTTTCACATAAGCATGATTGAGGTTGCGACCTGTAAACCCAACAATATAACAGAGACATCACTATCTGTTAAAATGCTGCACCCTGTATTATTTTTTTAGGATTTATCCTCAGTTTAGGTGCATTGAGGCTAATTTAGATTTATGAATAAAACTAGTTTATCTCTTCTGGCCCTCCCCCTTTTTTTTACATTGTTTGGTTGTCAGCAAAAAAGCAATACGACTCCACAAGAAGAAAATAGTCCCCAAAAAATAAGTCCCTTAAATTTTTCAGTGGTAGCTAGCTACCCACATGATACCAGCTCTTACACGCAAGGGTTACAGATTTACAAAGGTCGTCTTTTTGAAGGTACAGGTCAATATGGAAGTTCTAAGCTAATGGAAATAGAGTTGAAAACTGGAAAGACACTACGCTCCATTCAGCTCAATGAACAATTTTTTGGGGAGGGCATTACGATCTTAAGAGATACTATTTATCAATTAACATGGAAAGAGAAAAAAATATTTTGCTATACACTTGATTTCAAAAAGATTAATGAATACGAAATAGACAAAGAAGGTTGGGGCCTTACAAATAATGGAAATGATCTCATTCTTACGAACGGTAGCGGAGAATTATATTTTTATAGCCCCTACGGAATGCAATTAATAAAAAGTCAATTAGTAACTGAAGAAGGAAGCCCGACTTACAATCTAAATGAACTAGAATTTATCGATGGATTTGTGTATGCCAATCAATACACCACGCCTTATATTTTAAAAATCAATCCCTCCAATGGCGAAGTTGTTGGAAAAGCAGATTTCACATCCCTACTCAACCAAGCACAATCAGCCTATGCGGGCGCTGAGGTCTTAAATGGAATTGCCTATGACCCTGAAAGCAAAAAGATTTATATAACAGGAAAATGGTGGCCACTATTATTTGAAATCACACTAGGTCATTGAGTAACTACATAAATGAGGGAGCTACACCTCTCTACATCACTCATTGTTTTGCGAGTTGAACGAATACCTTGCCAAAATCCATCAACATAATTTGTTTTCCCAAATTGATAGCGAGAACTCAACAAGGATACATAGAAACTATCAAACCAAAGTGGTTTTTTGGATATAACTCGCAACCCATTATTCTTCATCAATTGCTCCATCGAATAGGGAGAAAAATGATGTAAGTGTCGGGGAACATCATAGGCAGCCCAGTAGGGGCCATAATGATACGCATCTAACGAAGTATAATTAGGAACTGCAATAATTAATACTCCATCAGGCTTTAGTAAGTCTTTTAATTTCTGAATCGTTCGTTGCACATCATGGATATGCTCTAAAACATGCCAGAGTGTAATAACATCAAATTGGGAAGATTGTAAATTTTGTAATTCCCCAGCCTCTAATAAAGTAATTTGAAATTGTTCGGTGGCAACTTTTCGAGCATCAGCATCTGGCTCAATTCCTGTCGTAATCCAGCCTGCTTGTTTCATGTAACGAACAAATGCGCCGGTACCACTTCCATAGTCAAGCAATGCACCAACTTTTTTACCGGAAACATCTTCGATCAACTTTCTTTTTTTTGAGAGCATATATTTACGCACCCATTGATAAAGCTGGTTGATAAATCCTTTATTCGTGTTGGTATGAGAGATATACTCTTCAGATTTGTAATAAGGCCCGATGGATTCTTTATCAGGCGCGCCAACAGTAATACGAAGTGAGCAATTTTCACATTCAGCAATAGAAAATTGCTGTTGTGAAATAGAAAAATCTTTGCAATCAAAAATCAATTTCCAATTTTCAGCACCGCAAACAGGGCAAGTCATATGAGGTATCGCAGTGATCACAATGAACGATATTGCAGAGAGGAACTCTCTTTTGGTAAAATCTTTCCAGGATTAGAAATAGAGCCTGGCTGAACGCGGCCTGACAAAAAGACCCAACTTAAAAATGCTAAAACTGTAATTAATAAAAAAACACCAAGCCAATCCAAAGGAATTACTCGCTTAGTTTTTTGAGATAACCTTTTAGACATCTCTACCGAATCAGATTCTAACTCCCCCACTTGAATAGAGTGAACCGCTTCACTTCTAATTACCTTTTCAGCCACTACGGCTTTGAGTTGATTTTTTATTTTTCCGGGTTCAAATACGACTTTCTGGCTATCCCCTTTTCTCCATGTTCCTATACCCTTCCATTCAATTAAATCAGTACCGCTCAACTTATTTAAATCATCTATAATTTGGAGATACGCAGATTCGTCATTGTGAGAAGGCGTTGATCTTCGTAGCTTAAGCCAAGAATAAAATGATTCTACATCAACTATATCCGATGACTCAAAAATATACTCTTGACTGGGCGGTGTAAGCAGTCGTGTGGTGATATCTAACTTGGCAGAGCCTTTTTTTACACGCAAATACCCTAAGCCCTGTAGCGGCAGTTCTCCTGAGAAAGCTAGGTATTCTATAAAAAAAGGAATCAATGGACCGTTTTTAGCTGTGGCGAAAATACGACACCAATCAAGAAATTAAAACCGTAAACAGGATATTGATTCCAACGCTGATAGGACTGATTAAACAAATTATTGAACTGCCCCCATAATCGCCAAGACTGGTTAAGCTTAAATTCAAGGGTTGTATTTACATCAAGGGCCCCCTGACTTCTACCAATCATTCCACCCTTTTGCAAATAAGAAGCACCTCGCCATGCAAAAGCAGCAACATCCAGATAAAGATCTTTTAACACCTCAATATGGCTGGTTACTTTCAGTTCCATAGGTAAAAGACCCCATGCACGCGCTTGGTTCTTTAACCCAGAGAACTGATTAAACTGAAGACTAGCACGTACACCCATACGATCAGCAATTTGATAGCCAATTTCACCAGCTAATTGAACTTGTTGCAAACGAGGTTCAAAGACTACTAAAAAAGAATTTCCTTTAGAAATTGAAGATGTATCGTTTATAAAAAGAGGAACATCGTTGGATTGAAACCAACCACCCTTTAGGGAGTAAGAAAAATGCCGAGTGGAGGCTCCTTTTATTCCAGCATATAGTTGCGTTGAACGAGTATTCATAAGCGCATTGGGCACTTGAATCCAATTATTTGTTCGGAAGAGCCCTTGGTAACTATTAACCTGGTTTTTACCCTCCCATCCCCATTGAAGAATCAGTCTTGTGCTATCCAATCGGAAGGTTCCATTTAATAATGGCAGCACTGCAAATCCAGATTGATCCCAAACAGGAAGTAGTCCAGCCTGAATGACAAATTTTTTATTCCAATGAGAAACGAGTAACTGAGTGGCAGCAACGTTATTAACAAGCGATGCCCCATTCTTAATCCCAACATTGATAAGAGTTGCATCGACTAACGCAGACACTCTCCAGCTATGATTAAGATTTTTATTGAAGGGAACTGTGAGTTTGACTAATTTTTCACTGTAACCAAGTTGATCAGAAAAGAACCCCACCTCCAGATCAGATCCAACTGTAATACCGTAGCTAGTTGGATTGATCGTTTTCACACCTGTTTGAAAGGTAACTGCGGAATAACTTTGACTATCATCTTTAGAAATCGGTAATACTATGGGAGTGCGAAAGCCATAACGATTCACTTGATCCAAATTGTAACGAATTCCTACATCAACACTTAAATTTTTTGATAAAATTTTTCGAAAACCGTTGAGTGCGATTTCAGATTGTGCAAATTTTTGCAGAGGAAGCTTACCTGTGGCACTTTGATAAATTGCAGAAGCAGACAATCCTTTACTTGCCCCCAGTCCTTTACTGAAATAAAGTTGTGCAAAAGGTGATTTTAAATTACCATACCCAATTTTTGCATATAGTTTATCGGAAATAGGAGAATCTGATTTGAAAGGTAACGCAAGGGGACGCAATGGTGAGATTTGGAAAGGTGGAGTAAATAGTTCTGAAAAAGAAACATAAGAAAGAGTAATTCTATTGGAATCTGCTACACGCAGGTTTGGCAAAAACTGAAATTTTGAACTTGTGGAAATCTGTGGGCGATACGCTGAAACAATATCGACGCTTTTAACCTGTGCACTTAATGGCTGAAAGAACAAGGAAGAAACCGCTAGCCAGCAAAACAAGCGAAGAA
>JBILMC010000078.1:0-6273 GCA_044375755.1 Chitinophagaceae bacterium | reverse complement strand
CCTTAGTGGGGTTTGTATTTACGGGGGGGGCGGTTCGGCAATGGGAGCAAAGGCCAGCATTTCTTCGATACAATGGAGATGTAATAGTAATGGGGTCATTAATTGTTAGTGGAATTATGATTCTCTCAGGAATCACAATTGGATTATTTAGTTTGATTGGGTTGTCAATAGCGGACTTTTATACCAAATGGATATTGATCACAGAATTGGCTGCTGCCCCTCTAATTGCCACATACGTGATACGATTTAATCCGCAACTTGTCAATAAGGTTTCTCCAGTTATTGCCAGAATTTTTAGTCCTGTTGTTTTAGTGACGCTTGTTTCTTATTTAATTGGAATTGCAATTGCGCAAAAAGATCCCTATAATGATAGGGAGTTTTTGCTTTTATTTAATGGACTCCTAATTGGCGTTTTGGCAATTATTTTTTTTTCTGTAGTGGAGTTACAAAGAACGAATGAAAGTAAACTTACTCTTTGGGTAATTTTTTTATTGGCCATTGTAACGATTATTGTGAACGCAATTGCACTTTCTGCCATTCTTTATCGAATTAGTTCCTGGGGATTCACACCTAACCGAACTGCGGTACTAGGTGGAAATATCCTCTTTTTTATAAACCTCGTTTTAATCACACTTCAGTTGCTCAAACAGGTAAGAGGTAACACTTCTGATGTAAATTCTGTTGAAAAGTCAATTGCACTTTTCATGCCCGTTTATGCAATATGGGCTTTAGTAGTTACATTCCTCTTCCCGCTTATCTTTGGGATGCATTGAGTTTTAAATGAGTAAATCAATTCATAAGGGGCAGCTTTCGTATAGAGCTGCCCTTTCTGTTATTGTGGGCTCCATTATAGGAGCTGGACTTTTTATGAAACCAGCTTCTATGGCTGCACAATTGAATCATCCCATTGCGATGACCCTTGTGTGGATCTTAGCGGGTTTATTTACTCTTTGTGGTACGTTAGTGGTAGCTGAGTTGGGCGTGATGATGCCCTCCACTGGCGGGCTATTTGTTCATTTTTCACATTGCTACGGAAAAAAGACTGGGTTTCTCTATGGATGGTCTGCCTTTTCTGTAATTAATACGGCATCTGTTGCGGCCATTGCTTTCATTTGCGCTTATTATATTGATGCGTTAGTCCAGCTTCCAAAGTTGGATCCTCACATTGAGGTCTCCGTTATCTGGTCAATTTATCCATTAGGTAGCTTATACCCATTAAAAGATTTTTCAGTTAAGATACTTGCCATATTTCTTGTCATTTTATTAACCTGGTTAAATACGCAGCGTGTACAATCTAGTGGGCGCTTTCAATTGATTTCGGCTGGAGTAAATGGTGCGATTCTTTTGCTGATTCCTATATTAATTTTCACATCCAAAAATGGGAGTAGTACTCATTTTTATAGCAGTGCATCTATGCTGACTGCCGTTCCACCCATTACGGGATGGGCGGCAGCCTTGACGGGTGCATTTTTTGCATTGGATGGATGGATTAATATTGTGTCCATAGCTGGTGAGGTGAATAATCCTTCAAAGACAATTCCTCGAACATTATTTTTAGGAGTACTTATTTGCTTAACTCTTTATTTAATGATGAATCAGGCTTATTTGTATGTTCTTCCTGTCGAAAGAATGGCGCAGTCTCATGTAGTAGCTGCGGAGGCTTTGGAGGCAGCGAGAGGGCCGTATGCTGCAGGCTTTGTTTCTTTGTTGATTGTATTTTGTACAGTGGGTGCGTTAAATGGGAATATAATGGCCTGCTCACGCATCACGTATGCCATGGGAAAGGAGAAAGTGTTTCCTTCATTCTTGGGAAAAAGAAATGAATCTTCGGGCAGTCCTACGGCTGCATTATGGCTGCATGGAGGATGGATTTCTATTCTTATTATTTCTGGCTCTTTTGATATGCTAGCAGATATGTATGTTTTTGTCACATGGATGGCCTATGTACTTGCTGCATTAGCGGTATTTCGGTTAAGAAAAACACATCCAAATCTTAGCCGTCCATATCGGGTATGGGCACACCCCATTACAACGGGTATTTTTATCCTCTTTTCCTTAAGCTACTTACTTGTTACCCTGTATAATGATGTCTATTTATTTTCTTCGGGTCAGAAACCTGTGGTGAACTCCGCAATAGGATTTCTATTTGTTTTGACTGGTTTACCTTTGTATGCGTTTTACAATCGAAAGAATAAAAATGAACCAAAAATCAACTAATTCAACAATATGAAACTGAGTTTGACATGGGTGGGGTTGTGTGCTGGATTGCTGCTGGCTATTGGGTGTTGGTTGCCTTGGGTAATTATTGAATCCAAAAACTTAGTAATTACAGGAATGTACACAGTTGGAACAAGTTATGGAAAGCCGGGTGTGCTTCATCTAGTATTTCTTTCTTTCTTTCTTCTTTTTACCTTGATTCCAAAAATTTGGGCCAAGCGATTCAATTTATTAGTTGTTGCGTTGAACGTATCTTGGATGATTAGGAATTTTTTTATCATTGGGATATGTAGAGGAGGGGAGTGTCCTGTTCGTCAAAATGGTTTATACCTAGTTGCATTGGCTAGTACTCTAATGTTAATTGCGGCTTTATTTCCCTCATTCAAAGAGAAATAGCTCACGCTTAATCTTTTTTGACTCTTGTTCAATTAATGCGATAGCTGCATACTTGTTGTATGTGGTTTTATTTTTCTTCCTTTTTCTTGGGTGTTATTTTATTATTCTCACAAAAAATTATTGCGCAAACAACGTATGCTGTTTATTGGAGCATGCAAACACATACGCCTACCGCAGTAACGGGGTCAATTTTTCAAGTAAGTGAGGTGACGCCAGGCAATAATTTTGGAAATACTCAGTTTTTAAATGGCTCTTCAAGCTCATCAGGAGCCTATCCGGGTGCTTCCGGAGAGTTGAATGCTTCACTCGCGGCTCGCACGGGGCCTTTGAATAAAGGTGCAAATGGATCAGCTTATCTCTCATTCAGTTTGAATGCAGCACCTGGTTATAAATTAAGTTTGTCCTCTTTTCAAGTAGCAATCCGTTCAACCCCAACAGGCCCACAAAATTATTCGCTATATTCTAATGCAGATGCGTTTTCTGCGCCCTTACTAAACCAATCTATTTCGCCGAATGGGGTTTGGCATTTTGTGCAGCTACCTCTAATTGGGTTGCAGCCTAAGTCCAGTTTGGAGTTTCGACTCTATGGTTATAATGGGGTTGGTGTAGCTGCAATCAATGTTGCAAATTGGCGACTCGATGATTTAAGAGTTGAGGGGACTATTATACCAGAAAGTTTGCCTGTTCTATGGCAGTATACAACTATTTCGTCTTTTCCTGAATTTGTAAAATTGGAGTGGGGAACCACCGCAGAAGAGAATAGTAAAGGCTTTGCCATCTTACGTTCCCAAACCGGATCTAATTATACGCAAATTGGTTTTATTCCCTCAACGATGAGTAATGAAATGGGCTTCACGAATCGATATCAATTCATCGATTCATTTCCTCCAGCGGGGCCGCTTTTTTATAAATTACTTCAGATTGATTGGGGTGGAAAAATAAACGAAGGATTGATACGATATTGTTATCGGGAATTTCCGGCCGCTACTTCTACACTTACTAATTTTAAAACTACATCTACATCAATTAATTTTTCCTACTCTTTCATTGGAGAGGCTTCGTTTTATCTGTATACTGTTGGTGGTGTTTTTTTAGGCAGAACTAACCGTTTTTCCAACTTTAAACAGGATGTCGCAGTTCAAATTGAAATTGCAAGAGGGGAATTAAAGTCGGGTACGTATTTGCTACTCGTTCAACAAAAAGGAAGAATCTTTTCAAAAAAAATAACGGTGATCAAGTAAGCACTTGTAAACTTTTTTCAATAATTCCTATGGCATCCTGAATTTGCTCTTTTGTAATAAGTAATGGAGGCGCTAACCTGATTTTATCTCCATGTGTTGGCTTTGCTAATAACCCGTTATGCATCATCTCTATACAAAGATTCCAGGCTGCACTTGGATCGGGATGTTCAATGACGATGGCGTTTAATAATCCTTTACCTCTCACTAGTGCAATATATGGGCTATTAATTTCTAGAATTCCTCTGCGAAGTTCAAGCCCTCTTTGCTCGGCATTTTCTGCCAGCTTATCCTCTTCAATAACCATTAGTGCAGTGTGTGCAATTGTGCATGCCAGGGGATTTCCACCAAACGTAGAGCCATGTTGCCCGGGTTGAATACACAGCATAACATCGTCATTTGACAACACTGCGCTGATAGGTAGTAAGCCGCCACTCAATGCTTTGCCAAGGATCAGAATATCTGGTTTTACACCCTCGTGCTCACATGCAATTTTTTTTCCTGTTCTGCCTAAACCGGTTTGAATTTCATCTGCAACAAACAATACATTACTTTTTTTACACCATTCAGCAGCTTGCTTCAGGTAGCCGTCATCGGGAACAATAACACCTGCCTCGCCTTGGATTGGTTCAACTAAAAATGCTGCTACCGACGAATCAGTTAGAGCCAGTCTTAAGGCTTCGCTGTCGTTGTATGGAATGGTTATAAATCCGGGCTGAAAGGGCCCAAAATGATAGGTTGAATCTTTGTCGCTACTGAAAGAAACTACTCCGGTTGTTCTTCCATGAAAATTATTTTCACATACAATTATTTTTGCCTGGTTTTCCGGGATTTTCTTTTTTTCATACCCCCATTTTCTACTCAATTTTATTGCGGTCTCAACTGCTTCCACCCCGGTATTCATGGGTAATACCTTGTCATATCCAAAGTAATGCGTTATGTATTTTGCAAAACCACTCAGTTTGTCATGATGAAAGGCACGGCTTGTAAGCGTTAACTGCTTCACTTGTTGAATGCATGTTTCAATAATTTTTGGATGGCAATGACCCTGGTTGACTGCAGAATACCCGCTTAAAAAATCAAGGTACTTCTTGTCATCAACATCCCACACATACACTCCCTTTCCCTTGGATAGGACTACAGGAAGTGGATGGTAGTTATGTGCTACAAATTGATTCTCCTGCTCAATGTGAAAAAGGGTTGTTGCAGAAATAGATAGCTCATTCATAGAAATGTAAGTTACTTCACAGGCCTCATATTAAGAAAGTTTCATCCACCTGGTCCAGGAGTAGGCTTCTATCAACTTGTCAGGCCGTGGGGTATTTGCTGGAAAAATACCAAAGAGGGTACTTCCGCTTCCACTCATTGAGGCATAAATGGCTCCCTCTGCGTAAAGGGCGTCTTTTATGGAAGCTAAATCAGGAAATTGTTTAAAGATGGAATCTTCAAATTGATTTTTTAGATCGTCTTTCCAAGTGGTAATGGGTTGTTGTATAATGGATGCTAATGATCTCCCATTTAGATCTGGATTACAGCCCCCAAAAGCAACTGCGGTGGAAATAGTTACGCCGGGATTAATTAGCAGTAAATGATATCCTTTTAGTGAGAGAGTGAGTTCTTTTAAAATTTCCCCTCGGCCCTCTGCGATAGCTGGTTTATTTAGTAAGAAAAAGGGGCAATCGCTTCCAAGTTGTAGAGATAAAGTCGCTAAATCTTCTTGTGAAAGTGAAAGCTGAAATAGCTCTTTTAGTCCCAGAAGCATAAAGACGCTATCAGCACTTCCTCCTCCTAAACCCGCCCCAGTTGGAATATTTTTATGAAGATGCACGTCTACACTCTTCAGTAAGGGAAACTGATTTTTTAAAAGTTGATATGCTTTTACGCAGCTGTTCTCCATTATTGGACCAGTAATTGGATATCCCGTTTGTGTTAGAGTAATTTCCCCGTCTTTATGAGGTTGTAGACGTATTTCAAGTATATCAGTTACAGGAATTGGAAAAAAAATAGTTTCCAGGTCATGATAACCATCCTGTCGCTTGCGTAGAATGCGTAGGCCCAGGTTGATTTTACAATTTGGAAATACAATCATGAATTGATCTAGGGGTTCTCCTGGTTTCTGCTATTTATTTCGTCTCTGATCGCAATGGCTCGAATATAATCTTCACTTTCCAGCACTTCTGTAAGCAGGTTATTTAACTCTATAAGTGTCATTTGCTTGAGATCTTCATTTCCCGTATTTCTAATTTCATCATCTAGCGACTCTTCTCCGCCTTTCTTTCTTTTGTTTTCGTCGGTCTCCTCTAGTAAAATACCTGCATTTTGAAGTATATGTTCGTAGGTGTAGATGGGACAACCAAAACGAACAGCCATTGCAATGGCATCAGAAGTTCTGGAGTCGATTTCAATAGTGTCTTGTTCATTT
>JBILMC010000076.1:0-6308 GCA_044375755.1 Chitinophagaceae bacterium | reverse complement strand
CAAATAAAACACCCATGAAAAATAAAAGGGAAACCCAGAATATAACTCCTCGCGTTTTTTTTAATTCATTTTGAGAAAGAGCAGGTTTGATAAAGCGCCAAAACTCCCAAAATACATAGGGAAAGGCCAGAATTAATCCACCGATAAATGAAAGTGTAAACGAGGCAATGAACTGTCCGGTCATTGTTGTTTCCAAAAATTTTGTTTCTACCGGTGCAAAACAAAGTGCATCTCCAATTCCAATTTTTTGTCCAGCTTGACAAAGCCAGATTGCTGAAATAAAATCAGGGCGGGTGGGTCCAAATAATAATTTATCAACAACAAAATCGGAGTTAACGAAAATAAAAATTGCAGCAATCAGCACGGCGATCACAGCGCGTATAATATGCCAACGAAGCTCTTCGAGGTGATCGATAAAAGACATTTCTCCTGTAAGGGTGGTGTCTCTTTTTTCAAAAAAATCAAATAATGCCATGCCTGTAAATCTGAAGCAAAGATAAGGGTCGAATCCTGTTATCTGTCTAAGCGACGCAGTCGAACAGTCTCAATGCGCGTATCAGATACACTTAGGATTTCAAATTCAAACTCGCCAATTATAATTCGTTCTTTTTGTTGCGGAATGGTCTCGTGCGAGTTAATAATGTAGCCTGAAAGTGTTTCTGCTTCTTCATCCGTAAAGTCAAGTCCGTATTTTTCATGTAAATGATCTAGCTCAATGCGTCCAGAAAAGATAAAATCACCATTATCGAGCTTGCGTTCTAAAAACTCTTCTGTATCGTATTCGTCTTGTATCTCTCCAAATAATTCTTCCAACACATCTTCCATTGTCACAATGCCCGCCGTTCCACCAAACTCATCCACTACCCACGCTATACTTTTTCTTTCTTTCGTAAATTTTCCAATCAGGTCTGAAGCACTCATGCTTTCAGGAACAGCAGGAATAGGATGAAGAATATCTTGTATTTGTTTGGGCTGTTCAAAAAGATCCAACTGGTGAACATATCCTATAATCCGGTCTATGTTTTCTTCATATACTACAAGCTTGCTCAACTTTGTGTCAATGAACTTTTGCCTAAGTGCTGCGATAGGCGCATTGCTGGAGATGCCAATCACTTCTTTGCGGGGCACCAAACATTGACGTACTCTTATTTTGGGTAGTTCTTGTGCGTTTTCCATGAGCTGGGCACTTCTTTCTTTGCGCTCCTCTTCTTCTTGCCCTTTAAACAAAAATTTTAAATCTTCTCTACGTAGTGATCCTTTTTGTGGGTGTAATCGAAGATTGAAAATATATTTTAATACCCACTCCGCTGTATCCATTAAGCTGGTGGCAATCGGATAGAATAATTTATAAAAAATCCAGAATACAGGTGCCAGTGTTAAAAGTAACGTGGTACTTCGTGCTCGAAAAATTGCGCGGGGAATAAACTCTCCCAACACGAGTACAATCAGTGTGGCAAGTACTATCTCTACAAGTACGCGTACGAGATCATTTCCAATCTCTAAGCGTATCCATAGCAGTTGCATCACACTGCTTAGTTGTAATCCTAATAAAACTAAAAAAATAGTAAATCCTAGCAGAGTGGTGCCTAAAAAGCGATCGGGTGCTTCAAAGAATTCTCGCACAAACTTGGATGCCTTTTCCTGCTTTTTTTTATTGAGTTCCAAGCTAAGTCGGTTGGCATTATAAAATGCCATTTCAATCCCGGCAAAAAAGCCCATCAGCAACAAGGTCAGGATAAATAATAAAAGGGGGCCGGCGGCAATCATAATTTGTTCAAATAATCCAGTACTAATTTTTCTACCACTTCACAAGTTTGTGTGAGGTCGTCATTAAAAACTATCGTATCAAAGTTGGATCGAAATGTCATTTCCCAGGTTGCTTTTTCAATACGAGTTTGCAATGATGCGGGAGATTCAGTTCCTCTCGATTCCAATCTTTTTTTTAACTCCTCAATCGATGGAGGTTCAATGAAAATGGACAAACTGTTTGGATAATTTCTTTTTACGGCTAAACCACCTTTTACATCTACATCGAGTAGTGGAACTTTTTGTGCATCCCAAATTCTGGTCAACTCACTTCGCAGTGTTCCATAATATTTACCCTCGTACACCATTTCCCATTCTGCAAACTCATTCTTTTCTATTCGCTGTTTGAATTCGTCTGCAGAAATAAAATAATAGTCTACGCCATTTTTTTCGTTGGCTCGCGGAGAGCGAGTGGCGCAGGAAACTGAGAACCCTAATCGCTGAGGAAGTGATTTTAAAAGATGATGCACCACCGAAGTTTTTCCGGCACCGGAAGGGGCGGCTATGATGATGATCTTATGTGAAGGATTCGACATAATGTGATCTCCCGTGGGCGAAGATCAATATCTTTTTTTCTTGAAATTTCCACCTGGTCGGTTGGGTCGGCCATTGCCTTGAGAACGGTACTTGCCTCTTCCCTTTCCATAACCCCCTCTTCCCATTTCTCTTTCAGGTTGATGACGGTAGGCTTTTACATAAGGTGTGTTGGTGAAAGTCAATTGCCCATTCGTGATATTGTCCAGCTCGCTTTGGATGGCATCATCATATACTGACTCTTTATGCCAGTTGTTATAGGCCAACTTCATATAGTAAGCGATTGCATTTCCAAACGCCTGTCTCTTTTCTGGATTTTCTTCTTTGAGCGCCTTATCGATGACCATTTCTAAATTCTTACCCAAATGAGAATATCGAGGATGTCTCTTGGGATAAGGAAGGGGCTGTGGCTTTGCCTTAAGTGATTCACGGGTTGGGATCGGATAAGGTGATTTAACGTTTAAATCAAAATCCGCAATTAAAAAGAGATGATCCCAAAGCTTGTGACGGTAGTCTTCAATATTTTTTAATTGAGGGTTTAAAAAACCCATCAGCTCAATAACAGCTTGTGCATTATGCTGTCTTTTTTCCGGATCTTTTGTAGCCTGAACGTATTCGACCATTCTTTGTACGTGACGACCATATTCCCGCATGGTCAGGTGTTTGCGGGTGGTGTTGTACTCCATATTCTGTGCATCCATATTTTCAAAGGTACTAAACCAACCGAAAGCAGACAAGTCGACCCTGCCTACCTTTGTGCCCGATGCAAGTAGTGTTTCTAATTTCCCAGGGTAAGGATATGCATAAGGCAGAAGGATTGTTGCATTTACTTGCGCAATGCGTTCAGAACCATAAAGGCCCTACGTATTGTCTAGTGGCCCCCCCTTTTTTAAAGAATTTTGCACCTTCGGGCTGTAGTTTTAAAAAGCTACCCAAGTGGGTAAACTACCTACCCTACAACCTGGGATGGGCACTTTTTAAAAAACTCTCCTCGTTGGAGGTCTCCTTACTTATCACCACTGATACGTATTCAAACTTTAATCCATCGGTAGAACCTTTGTTGGCTCCTTGTTACCAAACGCCTTACACGCCATCACCTTCTTTACATTTTTTTATAGTAGGGCAAGTGTCAACTGAAAAAGAATTTTTGTTTTTGTTGAAGGCGTTTTCTCAATTTAAGAAACGACAGCAATCTGCAATGCAGTTGGTCATTCCTGAGTCATCTTTGTATTCAATTGCAAGGTGTAAAGAGCAACTCATGTCCTACAAATTTCGGGAGGCTGTTCAGGTACTTAATCTTGACAGCTTTGAAAAGATGATTCAGCTTGAGTCAACTTCTTTTGCACTGGCTGCTACAGATCAGAAAGGTGATTTACCACTGTGGCAACAAAAAGCTAGACAATTAAAAATGCCTTTACTTGTACCAGCTTCTTTTCAAGTTGATGAGAAGCAGTCCGAAAGCTTGCTTCTATATTCTACCAATGAAATTCAGTCGCTGGCAGAAAAAATGATGCTTGTTTATAAAGACGAAAATCTTCGATCCCAATTGATCAAATCTGCTGGTTCGCAACCGACATGCCTATCTTTGCAATCACATCCTATTTATTATGAATACCTCCACCATACAAATTGAAGTAACGACCGACGAACAACGAATTCCTGCTGCAATAAGCTGGAAAGCAAGTGATGCGGCTGATGAAAAAATGCAAAATGCAAGAGCGCTGCTTCTTTCTATTTGGGATCCTGCTGACAAGGCTGCTCTGCGAATTGATTTATGGACCAAAGAGATGATGGTAGATGAAATGGCAGATTTTTTTTACCAGACCTTGATGACAATGGCCGATACGTATGGTCGAGCTACCCAGTATGCAGATCAGGTAGAGGAGATGAAAGGATTTGCTAAATCCTTTTACGCTAAATTCAGAGAAAAGCAATTACAGCAAAACAAAGCTTAATCTATACATATGTCACTTGAGCAACAGATCATGTCTGACCTTAAAGCGGCCATGTTGGCAAAGGACGAAGTAGCACTTCGTAGTTTACGCGCCATCAAAGCTGCTATTTTATTAGCAAAAACTGCCGAAGGAGGTAGTGGTGAACTTTCTGCCGATGCAGAAATGAAAATCTTGCAAAAAATGGTCAAGCAGCGTAAAGATTCACTAGATATTTTTTCACAGCAGGGCCGTAAAGATTTAGCACAAAAAGAACAAGAAGAGATTGCTGTTATAGAAAAGTTTCTTCCAAAGCAAATGGATGCAGAAGAATTACGTGTTGTCTTAAAAGAAATTATTGCAAAAGCTGGTGCGTCAACTGCTGCTGATATGGGAAAAGTAATGGGAGCTGCCAACAAAGAGTTGGCCGGTAAAGCAGAAGGTAAATTGATTGCTTCCTTGGTAAAAGAATTATTAAGTGGACAGTAATTTTTCATGTTTATAGATATTCTTCTTTTAGTCCTCTTAGCTTTTGCTACCTACACGGGGTACAAGCGTGGATTGATCGTTGGCGTCTTGTCTTTTATCGCGTTAGTTGTAGGGATGGCTGCCGCCATGAAATTATCTGTTGTTGCAACAGCTTATCTGGAATCTTATTTTCATTGGAAAGGAAGTTGGGTGCCTCCTGTTTCTTTTCTTTTGGTATTTATCCTTGTGGTCATATTAATCCGGCTGGGAGCGAATGCACTTGAAAAAGGAGCACAGTTGATCACATTGGGTTGGGCAAATACGTTAGGAGGGATTTTATTTTATTGGGTCATTTTTCTTTTTGCAACCAGTGTTATTCTTTTTTATCTCGTCGAACTTCCTTTTTTCCCCACTTCCTCTTTGCAGGAATCACAGTCCTATCCGTATTTAAAGGAAATTGGACCTTGGGTGATTAATGGGTATGCAAAAGTTTTTCCTTTGTTTCAAGGAATGTACCAAGACCTTGAACATTTCTTTGATGGCATAAAGCAAAGCATCCCACAACCTTAACCTTGTTGACAGTTGGTTATTGGTTGAAAACAACTAATTTAGCAAGAGTGCGAATGTTGTTATACCTATGAATTACGAAATCAAACAAAAGGAAAAGTTTAGGTATGTGGAGGAAGGTACCGGTGAACCCATCGTTTTGTTACATGGATTATTTGGCGCCCTCAGTAATTTTCAGGGACTAATAGAATATTTCCGATTCCATAACCGTGTTATCGTCCCATTATTGCCCTTGTTGGATATGGATATTTTGCATACTTCCGTGGGAGGCCTTGCTAAATATGTGAATCGTTTTCTAGAGACGCTTGAATTAGATAATGTGCATTTATTAGGGAACTCTTTGGGGGGACACGTAGCACTGGTGCACACACTAAAAAATCCTTCGCGTATTCGCTCCCTCATTTTAACAGGGAGCTCCGGACTATTTGAAAATGGAATGGGCGATAGTTATCCGCGTCGGGGAGATTACGAATACATCAAAAATAAAACGGCTCTCACCTTTTATGATCCCGCTATTGCAACCAAAGAATTAGTGGATGAGGTATACAGTATTACCAATAATCGTTTGAAGGTTATCAAAATTATCGCATTGGCAAAAAGTGCCATCCGTAATAATCTGGGAGAAGAGTTGAGTCAGATTAAAGTGCCCACTTTACTTATCTGGGGTAATAATGATACTATTACGCCTCCCTTTGTGGGACAGGAGTTCAATAAGTTAATTCCTAATAGTGAACTACATTTTATTGATAAATGTGGACATGCTCCAATGATGGAAGTGCCTGATGAATTCAATAAAATATTACACGGATTTTTGAATAAATTACAACAGACTACAACAGTAGGCTAATGCAAATACAGGAGCTTAATTATGCCAGTTTACCCTGGATCCAGCAATCGGATTCCGTGGCCTCTGCTATGCAACGACTGGAGGATGAGCAACTCACACAGTTGCCAGTAGTGGAGGGCGAACGCTATGTTGGTCTTGTGAATATGGATTTATTA
>JBILMC010000161.1:0-3687 GCA_044375755.1 Chitinophagaceae bacterium | reverse complement strand
CATTTTGTTTATTCTCCTCAATTACAAAATTGACTTTAGCGAGATACCGGGGAGGAGTAAGTAGTGAATAAACCCCTCCAAGAATTGAAAAAAATAGGCCAAACAATAGAACCCTCCGCCACTGATATCTTATTGATTTCACTTTTTTAATCAATGTGGCCAAATAATCTCCCATTATAAATTCTTGCTCGGAACGTCCCCAGTTATTTTTATTTATTGCTTCGGACATAGCTTCACTTTTTTAAGTCTCATAATCCAATCGAAAAACCTGCATTCAGGCGATCTACGAGCAACTTTTGGAAAGTGCCCGTATACATAAATCGATCTTGACGCTGGAATTGTAAGTGAAAATACAGATTGTTTTTCCATTCATAAGAGGCCCTTGCAGTGGTTGTCCATTGCTTAAACTGTAAGTCATGTAAAAATCTGGGCTGCGGACTTGCAAAATATTGTTGTTCAACAGTGCCTTTACCCCCTTTACGAATTCGTTCCTGACGAAACGATAATCGTAATCGCGGAAGAGGTGTGTATTTAATCTCTACAATATACCTATCGGCATTACTGCCCATCCAATCACCCATTAAAAATCCATTGTTCGTGTATTCCTGCGCAGGGTGAAGATTCTGATATACAAAAGGATTAATTCGAGAATAATCAAAATTGAATGTCCAGTATGGAAAAAAGGGCAGATCGGTAATTGAAGCCCCAACATTAAAACCAAACTGATTTCTACTTTTAGCTGGATTGAGTATCTCTGTTAAACGTATTTCATCAATAAATAATGAACCATATACGTGCGTATATGGAATTTGATTACGGGAAGATGCTTGTAAAAAAATCTGCGTATTGGCACCTGCATTAATATTGTTTCCCGCAATGTATTGATCCCAAGCTTTAAATAGAATTATTGGCATCCAATAGCCAGGCTGTAGCCTATCCGAATATATTACTGACTCCCCCACGGCTACGTGCAATCCCTTTGCCAGACGCATATTTAATGAATGAGTAATAAAATACTTTGGAATCATTTTAAAACGCTGACCTCCATAAACACCTAAATTTTGTGTTCGGTAACTATTTGCGGTATCGATTAATCCTGAATGAAGAATCCCATGTAAATACTCAAACTGAAGCCAAGGCAAAATACGTTGCTGCAAGCGCACATAAGGATAAGTGGGCGCTTTTACAGAATGGATGAGATTTCCATTAAGTCCGTATCCTACAAGATATTGCTCTTTGCCAATTACCAGCTGACCACTATTCCACTTATAATTGACTGATGCCCGAACATCTGAAAAATTAAGTGAATTAGTTTTTGGAGTAGTGGCAAGTACTAAACCATTTGCAGGTGTAAACTGACGAGTTTGGTCCAGGCCCACTCCATCTTCGGTAACATCTTTAAAATACAATTGAAAACCCCACCTTTTACCTAAACTAGCCCACGCCTGCGCCCCAACAGCCCTACGAGTAATATTTTCGGTTTTACCCGCAAGTTGAAATTCACCCTGTAATAGTGGTTCAATATTAAATTGAAAAGGCTGGCTCATTTTAGCCTTGCCGGTTGAAACTGCAGGGTCACCTGCAATTTTGCTAAAAAAACGAAGTCTTCCCCTTACATCTTTTCCAAACCATTTTTCGGAATGTGCATTGATGAAGCTCTCTTGCAGAGGTTTGCCGTATTCTTGTTGATAAAAGCGAAGTTCTTTTTTTTCAATTCGATTTATAGAACTAGGAAAGCTATCTGCTCGTTTAGCAATCAATGATAAATACTCAGCAATTTGGCCTCTAAAAAGAGGTCGAACCATATCATTTAACTCAATATTACCCTTTTGAGCATGTCGATATAAATACTCATAAATACTGTTTTCAACTGGTTCATTGACAGCCTGCGCATGTACTTTAGTTGAAAAAAATACTACTGCAGTAACAACTAGCAGAAAAGTTTGATTTGCAATTTTCATGAACCAGGTAAAAATAACAATTCTCTTGCAAGTGTTACAAAATCACTTGCAGCGATATCCCAGTTAAAATTGTTTTTTTGAATTAAGCCCTTTTGAATCAGTTGAGCACGAATAACTGAATTGTTCAGTAAGGTATCCATTGCTTTGGTTAACGCTTCGCTATTTGTAGGATCAAATTGAATGGCTGCATCCCCTGCCACCTCAACTAAAGAAGAACCCTTAGCTATTGCAACGGGTAATTGATGATGAAATGCTTCTAAAATTGGAATACCAAACCCCTCATACAAAGAAGGGTATACATAGGCAGAAGCGCTTTTATAAAAAAATGGCAAATCACTATCAGAAAGATATCCAGCAAATAATACCCGATGCTCAAGCTTTAAATCACGAACCAAAGCTTCGATATTCAATCGATCATCGCTGTTTTTTTTATAAGTAGCCACTCCAACTAAAACCAGTTTAGCATTGTATTGAGTAGGCAATTTTGAAAATGCATGTATCAAAAAAGGTAAATTTTTTCTTTTTTCCATTGAACCCACATGTAAAAAAAAGGGAGCACTGTCAATCAAATCAAGTAGTTTTTGACCTTCGTTACTTAGGCTCGTAACCGGGGGCCAACTTTTAGGCCCTTGGTAAATCACATGTAATTTAGATTCCCACGCAGGAAAGTGAGATAACAATCGTTGTTTTGAAAAAAAGGAAGTAGTAACAATTGCTGCGGAGTGATGCGCTGCCCATAAAGCAGTCCACTTAAAATAAGTTAACCATAGAGAAGGGTAATACTCCGGATGATCAAAAAACAAGGCATCATGAAAAACGACTATTTTTTTTGCTTTACAGGGCAACAAAGGCAACATATAATCAGTGCTTATCAACACCTGAGCCCCTAACCGCCAGCATTGATAGGGCAAAACAAACTGCTTCCAAAGTATAGTAAATAAATGTTGCTTTAGCTTAGAAAAAAGCTTGTGCGAGGGATTAGAGGTGTTTAAAAAAGTAGCGCCGAGTTCAAGAATAATCAATTCCGAAGTGCTTTGCTTTTTAATTGCAAACAATAATTCTTGCAGATATGTTTTGGTGCCAGTAGTAGCTAATCGAAGATCTCTGACATCAATGGCAATCTTCATTTTTAGGTATATTTACTCTTATAAAATGACCTCCTTACAAAGATATACTTACCTACTCATTACCTGCCTTGCAGTTTGTACACTTTATGCCTGCCATAAAAATATAACACAGCGGAAAAAAGTATACTTTGAAGATGCTGAGGACGGTATTGCTGAAAATATTTTAACGCAGCACAGAGATGGTTACGCAACAGGTCGACTAGTAAGACCTTTTGGCGGTAGTAATGTAATTGGCAATTTTAATAACACTGTCGTAACAATAGAGCTAGACAGCGTTCCTGCCCACAATATGATCTACGCCTCATTTGATTTGTATATTCACGACAACTGGGAAGGAGAAAAAGTAGGGCAATATGGAGTAGTAGATGTATGGAATATTCGTGTCAATGGGCTCTTTCAATTATCAACCACCTTTTCTAATAATCCTAATTGGCCCCAATCATTTCCAGAATGGACAGGAACAATGAACATGCCTGCCAAAAGCAATGCAATCTCAACACAATTTCCAGGCATTTGTGCATTAGATAGTACTAAAGATGGAACCACCCATTATAAAGTAATTTTTTCAAGGCCGCACACAGAAAAAAATATCAAAATTG
>JBILMC010000225.1:0-2641 GCA_044375755.1 Chitinophagaceae bacterium | reverse complement strand
GTGGTCTATTGATAATGTCTATATAGAAGTGATGAACAATTAATGAAAACAATCTACTTACACGGAAGCCCCGATTTTTATGGTTCTGGCAAAGTTCTCTTAGAAATTCTTCGCATCCCTACCAATACCAAAAACGCAATTGTGGTTTTTCCGCACGAAGGTCCCTTGTGCAATGCTGTAAGAGAGTTAGGTATACCCCTTTATATTATAAACATGGGTGTACTGAGAAGAAAATATTTTACCCCCTGGGGCTTACTAAGCCGAGTCTATTATTGGATCACAGCCACGCTAACGCTCCAAAAAATAATACAAGCCAACGATGTTCAATTAATTTATGTTAACTCGCTTAATATTATTATTGGACCCTGGCTAAAACGAATTACTCAGCTACCACTTATTTGGCACTTGCATGAAATAATTGAAGAACCTAAACTTCTTTTTAGATTTTTACACCAATTATTAAGAAAGGCAGATAAAATTATTGCTGTATCAAAAGCTGTTCAATTCCATTGGAGTCAATTACCCTTGCCACAACCAGTAAAAGTACTTTACAATGGCTTTTCTGACTTATCCAATCAAAAAGAAAAATCTTTTTTCAGTTCAATTAGTGAACAATACAAAAAAACAGCCAACGGAATAGTAATCGGAATGATAGGAAGAATTCAACCCTTAAAAGGTCATTCCTACTTATTAGAAATTCTTCAACATTTGATAAAGAGTCCTTCTTATCACTACCCGGGGAGTATTCAGCTTATTATTGCAGGAGACGCTTACCCTGGTTACTCGCATTTAACTTTGAAATTAAAAAAGGAGATTTCAGACAGAGGTCTGAACAATTTTGTTGATTATATCGGTTATCAAGAAGACATAAAAGGTCTTTTAGAAAAAATAGATATTTTAATAGTCCCCTCGATAAAACCCGACTCACTCCCTACCGTAGTAATAGAAGCCATGCTAGCAGGAAAACCTGTCATTGCAACGCGTCAAGGAGGATGCTTAGAATTAATTGAGGAAAATATTACGGGCTATTTTATTCCCATAAATGATTCAATAACGAGTAGTAAAATTTTACACCAGTTATTATCGAACAAAGAGCAACTGGAAAAAGCGGGGGTGAAAGGCAAACAACGAGCAGCAGAGCTATTTAGCCTTGCTTCATTTCAACATGGCTGGCTGAAGATTATGAATGGATGACCAAGCAGAAGACATGAATCCGGTCAAAAACCAGCCCAGGTAACTAACATATAAGTAAGACTCAACAGAAGCGGTAAGCAATGGAATCAATAAACCCACCTTGATTATAAAAACCATTATACCCAATTGCGCTGCCTTACCAGTAGAATTACGAACTAAAAAAGCAGATTGATAAATCGTAATACCTAAAATTATCACATACAAAAGAACAGCCACAAGTCCACATTGCACCCCAAGAATTATGAATTGATTTTCTCCTCCCGTGTTTAACCCTAATGCACCGGCAATTCTACCCGACTCCCCTAATCCCATACCCAGAGGATTTGCTGCAATAGCCTCAATGCCATCAATCCATTCGAGCAAATGGGATACGCTTGACGAATCGGTAAAGTTAAATATATCGACTACAAATTGAGTAAAGGTGGAATTAAGCGCAAATGACACTACTAATAGTACCAGCAATAGCAGTGCTGAGTGATAAAAGAATAATATTTTCTTTTTTTTGAGCAATCTAAAAATCAAATAACTAGCAATTATATAGCCAACTAATGAGGCCCTGGACAATGCAAATAAAATTGAAAGTAAAGAAGCAAGTAGGGCACTAAAAAAAAGCTTAGGCTCCTTCATGCTAGTATTTTCATGTAATACAATAGCAAGAATTGCAACTGTAATTAAGGTAGAAGCAGCATGTTCTAAGGGGTTAGCAAAAAAACTTGCAAATCGCTTAACGCCTCCCTCCATTTCAAAGGTCCAGCTTAAGCCATAGTTACCGGCCGGATCAAATGAAAAATATTTTTCATAAAAAGAAGCATACCCTGTGATCGTTTGAAGATGAGTAGACAAAATCACTTCGCCTACAAGAATAATCATCGCCATTACCGCCAACAGCATGACTTGTTTTTGAAGTTTAGAAACCCAGATTACTTCTTGATGCAGTAGTCTACCTATAAAATATAATAGGGGGAAAAAAGAAATATTCTTAAACGCAATAATTTTTTGAATCAGCCCAAAACTTCCAACAGGAAGTATCAAAAAAAGAGCAGTAAATACAAAATAAACGAGCATGAACCGGTCTAACCAATTCCATACAGGCATTTTGGGTAGTTGATAAAGTAGCAAGCCTAAAGCAACAATTATCAATATTTCTTTGGAGTATTGAAAAAAGGGGATAAAAATATCCCACCCATTCAAGTGTAAAATAGAAAGAGAGGTAATATATATCGGGAGACCAAAAATAAAGAAAACAAGAAGTGCTTGATAGTTTCCCGTTACTACTCCTCTGAGCGAGTATAAAAAACTAATTAGGTATGCCAGCGGAAACAGTAGCAATACTATTGAAATCATCATTGCGTATAGATAAATTCAATCTCGCGCTGACTTAACACTCGGTTATAGATTCTAAAATCCATTACACCTCCTTCAAATGCATCAGCCGGTCGTTGAGCCA
>JBILMC010000086.1:0-5777 GCA_044375755.1 Chitinophagaceae bacterium | reverse complement strand
TCCGGGTGTTTCTATTCGTGTACAAAAGCTACAAGTTTCTCAAAAGGGTCTTAGTAAAGCTTTTTCATTGAATTGATAAGAGCCTTTATCTCTGTGCGTAGGGGATCAGGTGCTTCAACCTTACAGCTAGGACCCATAGAGAGAATACGATTCTTTAGTTCTGGAGTAATATGAACTTTTAGCTCTACTCGTATTCCTTCTTTGGGAGCTTTCAGTACTTTTTGTGAGGGATGAATGGGGTCGAGTTGTACCAAGCGGTCAAAAGGCGAGAGTAAATGAAGCACCACTTTTTGCGGTTTACCCCCTGGAGCAAAAATGCCAACAGAATCGGCAAAGAACTGCGCAGCATCAAAGTCTGTTCTTTTCTTTTGTTGCTCCTTTACTACTTGCAATTCAATAATGCGATCAAGTGAGTAAGTAGCAAACTTTTCCTTCTCAATGGACCACACTACCATATACCACCGGTTACGAAATTCTTTTAATAAATAAGGAACTGCACGGTGACGACGCTTTTCATTTCGATAGATGTTCTCGTATCGGAACTCAATGAGATAAGATTCTCTGGTTGCGTAGTAAATATCATATATCCACTCATGCCCAGCAGTGGAATTACTTGTCTCAAACTGAACAATCTTGTCTATAGAATCATCCTCGGCCCCGAGTCCTAATTCAAAAGCACTATCTATTCTATCAATTGCAGATTTAAAGTGAGCAAAAATGGGCACTCCTTTATACCTGCTAAGTTCGGCTACTGCATAACGAAGGGAGTTCCATTCATCAGGCTCCAGCTGCAAACTATCTAAAGAAAAATGGGGATCATAATAATAATATCCTTTCTCTAGTTTGCTATATTCTATTGGCGCGCGTTTTCCAGGGATAGCTCTACCCGATCTCAAATCTTGTATATCGTGCTGAATAGTAGACTTTCCTACATCACTATCCTTATCAAGTGCTTCAGAACAAGCGTCAATTAAATAAGCTAGAGTTGGATAAGGATTTCGCTTATCTCGGAGACATCGATCAATGATGCGGTAGCGAGTATTGGCAGAGCGGTGTTGCATGAGTCGAAATAAGAATACAAAATATAAAATATTTTATCAGTAGGCCTACGACAGTATCAAAATTTAAATTTGGCTCACCAAAATTATAGTCGAGTTTTTCGACATTTTTTAGACAAAAAAGGGGCCTTTTCGTCATTTTAGTCGTGTTTTTCGACAAGAAAATTGACTTAGCTTAAATATTATTCTTCAAGAGCCTATTTGACTAGATTTTTCGACTTTTCTGTCGTGTTTTTATGCTTTTTCATCGATGGCTTTAAAAAAGTATATTCGAAGCTATGACCCTATAAATCGGCCCTGCATATTGGATTCCCCGAAGAGAATTATCGACCATCTCGACAGTTGATATTTTTCATGATAATTACATCGTCGATCAAAGTAAGAAATAGGAGACTGCCTATGAAATTTTGCTTTTAGTGGCCGAAATCAAAGACTGAGTTCCAGCCATATTTTGCATGGGGCTGTATCGAAATACCAATTTTTGAGAATTTATCAAATATCAATTTGCGGTGGCCTAGTGATGGAACGTCCTCGTCAATCATGAGCTCTAAAACGATTTCTAGCGGTTTATCGGAGCCATAATGACAACATTCCCCATTAAATTTTTCAAGTGTTTTACATTTTACTGTCTGACGGTCGTGACCGACATAACCCAACTCGCCTGAACTGACTGCATGGCAAAATGCGCTTTCAAATAATTTTTTTTCAGGAAATAGTAGCGGCAGAGGCTGTTGATCTTTCAAAAAAAGCAAAAAGCTTTTATAGTACACAGAATTCGAAAGTTCTGGGTCGTTTGAGATTTTCGGATATCTTTTAGCAACCGTTTCTAAAAAAAGAGAGGGATTCATCCTTGCCATGTTGAGGATATAAATGACCTCTTTTTCACTTTTTGATAAAAAAGGTAAATCTTTTGCAGTGTTGCATGTTAAATACTTTGAATCAGCCCACTCACTCGAAAATTTCATAAGTGGATTTTCGCTTTCAGTAATAGGAGTAAAAAAACAATTGTTCAATTTCCGTATCGAGGCACTACTTGTACAGCAAAAAACAAAAATCAAAAAACAGAAAAAAGGTCGAAAAGATAGCAAAAGGATGATTTTAAAACAAAAATGTAAAAAGACAACGTCAATTTTGAAAAAATAGGGTTAAAAAAAAGCGAAAGTACCCCAGGGCTTCATCGAGCTTTTCGAGCAAAATATCGATGAATTGGACTTATGATAAATGAAAAAGAGAAATTTACCCTACTTTTTAAGCTCCACCACCAAGCACCCTTCGCGGGTAATTTCTACCTCCCCGATTAAAGTTAATTTTTCAGAAACGGCTTTGTGGTACAACAGCTAATTACTGAAGAGTTATAGCATTTGATTGATAGTCTTGTTTAAGGACTACAGTTACATTTTATTTAACCGCTTCTTATGTTGGATGTACAGGAAGCAAATCTTTACTCTTAATACAAATAACATTTTATTTAGTAGTTGACCTCTGTTATAATTTGCTGTGAAATATTACAAACCGTCTTTATGAACTTACTATCAAGTTTTGCAGTAGCTAGACTATGCATGCTATGCTAAAAATAAATAAACTAATAAGTAAATGTTGATAAAAAAAATTCAGCAATTTTTTTGCGATAAATAAATAAAAACAAATTACTCAAAACATAAATGAATTAAAATACAGATTTGCATTTTTATGTGGATAACATAGATACACTAATCCCCAATTTGGTTTGACCTTACTCACTTCCTAGTTTTGACTGAACGACATAAAATGCAACAATATTATTTCAATTATGAGCTACCCAACTATTCTTAACAACTCCCAGGTACAGGAGATACTAAGAGAACTACAAAGAGTCCTGCAAACTGCACAGCGTCCACCAGATCAAGTAATACTAGATGAGGTAGAGCTTTGTGAAATGCTTCACATCTCCAAACGCCATGCTGCAGATTTACGGGCAGAAGGTAAGCTCAGGTATGCCAAAGATGGAGGCAAGCTGTATTATAAACTCAGTTGGGTGCTAGAATATATTGACAAGTACACAGTAAAACCCCCGGCTTCGTTTATTAATGATGTTAGAAACGTTTGTAGGAGCTATTAAATCTTAGAAGCAGGCAACAATTTGGCGACATTTTTTCGCCTGCATTTTTTTACCGCTTACTAATCAGCGGATTATAGCGCAAGGTTCGATCCGAGCACTAAATGTTGGCTTTATTTTAGAAAATATTTAATACCTCAGATGTAGAGACCTTTAATACTGGAAGATAATCATAGCTACACAATAGGTATCAATTTGCTTATGCTCTCAATCAAATAAAGAAAGCTCGAGAGGAGGATTAAAAAAACGAAAAATGTCTTCTACTTCTTCCCTTCCATTTTGTTGACATAGTCAACTGACCCTAATCTTAATTTGAGAGGCAGCTTGGTTTTCTTTTCAAACTTCCATTCTTGTCTACACATAAACCCTAGCTTGGAGCTTACGAAATCCGGCTTTATAGAAACAATTGGCTTATTTGGCTGAACGGTATTATTAGGGGATGGGAACGGAGAAGGTTTGGGTATTGGGGCTTTTTGTTGTGCAATACAGTAATTGGAAGTAATTAAAAATATGATTAGCAATGAACGCATTGATGGCGGAATTTAAATTTAAATCTTATTATAGCTCGGTTGCAAGAAGTTTTAATAACTCAGCATTTTTTTCATTGAATGCTTCCATCAATCGGAAGTAAATATCAGCCCGCCCTTTGGCTTGTTGATTGAACGTTAAAAAGTCTTTGTTAAGCAGATATTTATCCATCATTTGATTAGATAGATAGAAATCCCTCATCAGTTTCCTTTTTCCGTTTTCTTTATTTTTTTGAGACCTGCCTCCTGGCAGAGGAAATGTATACTGATTATAATGCACATTAAAATCGTCTAATAATCTGTTATTATCATTCAGTTTTGCGCCATATACTTCGTAGTAGTCCGAAATGGTGCGTTTAAGTTCAATAGAGTTGATGTTACTAAAACTACCACTAGCAATCGTATTTTTATAAGACGAGTTATTGATATAAAATGAAGTTCCAAATCTTAAATCATAGCCTAAATTCAAAGCGCTATCTAGAAATTTATTTTTAGAAATTTTTGAGAGATAATAACTTAAAGTTAAATCACTCAAATTCTCTAGCATTATGGACGCTTGCTTATACTCAGCTAGTCTGTTTTGAATCAATGCAGAGTCCTTTTTTAGATCAAGAATAATAGACATCAAATTTTGCTTCGTTTTATGTTCTATAATCTGATGCTCTCTTACATTTTCAGCAAAAAATCCAAGTGTTACTGCCGCGAATAACATCACAAACTCAATGATATATTCCGACCATTTCTTTTTATGAGTCGGATGGTGTGGATGATGTACCTCCATGATGCAAAATTTCGCTCAAGTTAAGATTTTAAGATTAAGGTAGCCGCTGTCGCTTTATCCAAAGATGATTGCGACAAGAGTCGGTAAGTATCCTTAAAAAGCAAATGATTCAAAACTTAAGTTTTAATCTTACATTTAAACTGCTATGAAAAAATTACTTTTAGCGTTTTACTTAATTCTTTCCTTTATTGCGCGAGGTCAAATGTTAAATGATACTCCTTTTGATGCAACCATAAATCATCCAAAATATGCTAGGGGCAAAGGCCCAGCAGTTTTATTCGACGCAGGACATTTTAATTTTATAGTTCATATGGGGTTAGCAAATCCCCTTATAGATGTAGCCACTGCTGATGGGTATCGTGTCATAGTAGATTCCATGAAATTTACTAAACCCTATTTGTCTAACTATAAAATGATTGTCATCTTTCCTGCCATGCCGTTTAAGTTTGGGTCCAAAAAGCAAGTGATAGACGAAATTACTTTTACTTCTGACGAATTAAACGCCTTACATAATTGGGTAAAAGAAGGCGGATCTCTACTCATGTTCAGTGAACATGCACCTATTGATAAGTCAGTGACGCCTCTTTTCAACAAATTTGGAATACAGCTTTCAATTGGAATTGTCGTTGATTCGATATACCACGATTCTTCTTCAAAAGCGACAAATAAAGAAACCTTACTATTGTTTACCAGGAGAAATGGGCTTTTAAACGCGGGTCACCCTATCACACGAGGCGTACGAAAAGGTGAAGAAATTAATAAAATAATGACCTATGGCGGTGGCGGATTAAAAGGCGCAGGATATACAAATATTTTTAAGCTTTCACCTTCGTCAACCATTAAAAAGTATAGTAGAAGCGAGGCCTCTGGTTCGCCTGATTCTCAGGCTATAGCAGGAAAATTTGGTAAAGGCAAGGTCGTCGCATTAGGTGATTGTAATGGATTTACGGCTATGTATGTAATGCAGGGTTCTAATAAACTTTCTGCAGGAATGCAAGTAGCTGAATATGATTGGAAGCAATTTGCTATCAATACTTTGCACTGGCTATCAAAGTAATTTCGAACTATAATTAAAAGTAAAAAAGCGAATAACTAAGACGGGCTTAATTAGGGTGAATCATATTTCAAATTCTCCTTGTGATTCTAGGCTAGTCCTATTGAAGTAATAAGGCAAGTAAATTGAAGTATAAATCAGATAATTAATTTGGCGAACACAAGTATATAAACTTTATTTAAATTTACATAAATCGTGTACAATGGCTAGAAAATTCGGCTTTTCCTTTTCATGGAAACGCGCTGTTGGTATAACGGGTATT
>JBILMC010000140.1:0-4041 GCA_044375755.1 Chitinophagaceae bacterium | reverse complement strand
TTCACGATATCAGGAACGGGAGACTTTGTTAATTCTGCTAATGCTTTAACTGCAGCTAATTTCATGGCTTCATTGATAGCGCTTGCACGAACATCTAACGCACCTCTAAAAATGTAAGGGAAGCCCAACACATTATTTACCTGGTTGGGATAATCACTGCGACCAGTTGCCATGATTATATCTTTTCTGGCTTCTACCGCGTCCTCCCAACTAATTTCAGGATCGGGATTAGCCATGGCAAAAACGATTGGGTTTTTTGCCATGCTTTTTACCATCTCTTTGCTTAGAATTCCACCTTTGCTAAGACCAATAAAAACATCAGCATCTTTTAATGCTTCTGCCAAGCTCATGTTTTTACCTTTGGCTATGAATTCTTTTTTTAATTCATCGAGATCATTTCTGCTTTCATGTACCAGGCCCTTGCTATCATAAACCCAGAAATTTTCTTTTTTGGCACCAAGTGCTACATACAATTTCATGCAGGCCACAGCAGCTGCGCCAGCTCCACTTACCACAAATTTTAATTTCTCAATTTTTTTCTTTTGCAGTTCGCAGGCATTTAATAATGCAGCTGCACTGATGATAGCTGTTCCGTGTTGATCATCATGCATCAGCGGAATGCTCATCTCTTCTTTTAGCCTCTTTTCTATGTAAAAACATTCTGGCGCTTTGATGTCTTCCAGATTAATGCCGCCAAAAGTGGGTTCTAGTGCTTTTACAATTTCAACGAATTTCTCAGGATCTTTTTCATTGATCTCGATATCAAACACATCGATATCCGCAAATATTTTGAATAACACACCCTTTCCCTCCATCACGGGTTTTCCCGCCTCAGGTCCAATGTCTCCCAACCCGAGTACTGCTGTTCCATTACTGATTACAGCAACCAGGTTTCCTTTTGCCGTGTATTTGTAAACATCCTCTGGGTTTGCTGCAATTTCCAGACAAGGTGATGCAACGCCAGGAGAATAGGCGAGCGAAAGATCTCTTTGTGTTTTTGCTTCTTTGGTGGGAACTACTTCAATTTTGCCTGGTCTTCCTTTTGCGTGATATTCCAGGGCTTGTTGTTTACGTAGGTCACTAGCCATGCTGTATAAGATTGAATTTGTAAAGGTAAGTCAAATAAATGGGCCATTTTGAATAGTGTCAACCCCTTCGTTAATGGGGGTCCACCGAAACAGCCAGCCAGGCCATCAGGCTGACTCCTTGTTCAAGGGCTTTTTCGTCTATATCAAATCGCGAGGTGTGTACGCCATGGGTAATTCCTTTTTCTAGATTACGAGTGCCGAGCCTAAAAAAACAGGCAGGAATCAGTTGTGCATAATAACCAAAGTCTTCGGCTCCCATTCTGATTTCAGTTTCTCCTACATTTTTTTCACCAAATAACTGATTGGCTTGCTCCCTTGCTTTTTGGGTAAGTGTATTGTCATTGATTACGCAAGGATATCCCACATCAATATGAATATCTGCCTGCCCACCCATTGACTCCACTAACTCAGTTGTGGTTTTTTTGATTAGCTCATGTGCTTTCAATCGCCAGTTTTCATTCATCGCTCTGAATGTACCCATTAATTTTACTTCGTCTGGAATCACATTAGTTGTGCTTCCACCCTGTATTGATGTAATGGATAGAACGCAAGGGTTAAAAGGATCATTTTTTCTGCTAATCATTTGCTGCAATGCTGTAATCAAATGCGAACTAATTAAAATGGGATCAACAGTCATATGAGGTGAAGCAGCATGACCTCCTTTTCCACGAACTGTAATATATAGTTCATCCGCACTTGCCATCACTTTGCCTTCTCTGAAACTTACTTTGCCAACATCCATTGTTGTGTGCACGTGTAAAGCAAAAATGGCATCAGGCTTAGGGTTTTCTAACACTCCTTCGTTGATTAATAAGTGAGCGCCACCTGGATTTTTTTCTTCGCCCGGTTGAAAAATTAGCTTCACTGTTCCTTCCCACTGCTCTTTAGTTTCTTGCAGAATTTTAGCAGCCCCCAAAAGACAGGCTGTATGAGCGTCATGCCCACAAGCATGCATCACACCATTTACACAAGAGCGATAAGGCACATCATTTTCTTCTTGAATGGGTAGTGCATCCATATCGGCACGCAACGCAATAACTTTCTTGGTTGGATTTTTGCCCTTAATTAAACCGATCACTCCCGTGTTAACCTTGATTTCATAGGGGATTTGAAATTCATCTAGCTTTGATTGTACAAACTTAGATGTATTGAATTCTTGATAACTTAACTCAGGATGACTATGAAGGTAACGACGCCATGCAATGACTGCAGATATGTTTTCTTTAGCCAATTGTTTTATGAGCGTTTGCATGCCGCAAAAATAGGACTTGCTAAGATTTAACTTGGTTATTCTTGATTGGGGGCTTCCTCTTCGCCTGGCAACTTTAATTTCACCTCAATGATATCATTGATCACAAATACGCCTTTGGGAAAAAGCAACTCAAGTCTTCTTTGATACGAATCAGCTTCCTTTCTCTCTTTAAAATTCCCCACTTTTACTTTATAGTAAGGGGATTGATGAAAGAGATATGCTTTTAGTTCGGGAAAAGCGGTATATACTTTTGTTTTGGCAGCGAGCGCCTCATCACGAAGGGTTGTGCTGATAACAAGTAATCGATAGCCTTTTTCCAACCTTCTTGCATTACGACTGGTTTCCTCGTTGATCTGAATTTGCTTCTTAATTAACAGATCTAGTTTAGGATCTTTTTTTATGGAGACTGTGGGAGAATTCGTTTTGGTTATAAATAGGCTGTCCTGGCTTAAACATACACACGCAGTACACGAAAAGAATAACATTAGAAATAAGGAAATGCGCCACATTGAGCAAAGTTACGTTTCCTAGTAGCTGTTTCCGCTTCCCGCAATGGATTGAATCGGGTGCCAAGTAGTTTTGATCTCTTGAAGATCCATAATTAGGTAGGGAGACTGCCCTTGTGTGCTTGTTAGATCCATCTTTTTCCAATTGAATAGACGCTTTACACTTTTAGCGCCACTTTGCTGAATGGCAGTCCAATGATCTGGTTCAATGTCTGCAGCAACAATTGCGTTAATATCCATATGCCCACTTATCCAACTAGTTAATTCTTGGTTACTTCCTGTTAAAATATTAATAACACCGCCTGGTACGTCTGAACTGTGTACAACCTCTGCAAAACTGATTGCGCTTAGAGGTTGTTTTTCACTTGCTAATATAACTGTAGTATTCCCTCCGGCAATGCAAGGCGCAAGAAGTGAAATTAATCCTAACAGGGGTTGTTCTTTCGGTGCAATTAAAGCAACCACGCCAGTAGGTTCTGGAGTAGAAAAATTATAGTGAGAGCTCGCAACGGGGTTTACCGAACTAAACAAAGCTTGGTATTTGTCACACCACCCAGCATAGTAGATTAGACGATCAACAGCATTTTTTATCTCTCGATTTGCAGCTGAAACAGATTGACCTAGTGCGACTAGCTCTTCTCTGAATTGCACTTTTCTGCTTTCCAGCATCTCGGCAATTCGATAAAGAATTTGTCCACGATTAAAACCGCTTCGATTACTCCATCCTCCCCATGCAGCTCTAGCTGCAACAACCGCATCGCGCAAATCTTTTCTGGAAGACAGACATGCATTTGCTATTGTTTTTCCTTGCGGATTTTTTATTGCATATGTTCTGCCTGATTCAGTTCGAGGAAATTGTCCTCCAATAAAAAGTTTGTAGGTCTTCCAAACTTCCAATCTTTCTGTTTTGCTCATAGCTTTTTATTAACTCAGTTGAACATAAGGATAGAGACCGTGTAAGCCTCCTTCTCTGCCAAATCCACTTTCTTTGTAGCCTCCAAATGGCGAAACCGGATCAAATAAATTATATGTATTTGCCCAAATCACTCCGGCGCGTAATCGTTTTGAGAGGTTGAAAATACGAGCACCCTTATCTGTCCATACGCCAGCGCTAAGCCCATAGGGAGTATTATTTGCTTTTTCTATGACTTCATCTTCTGTTCTGAATGTAAGTATACAGAGGACAGGACCAAAT
>JBILMC010000073.1:0-6450 GCA_044375755.1 Chitinophagaceae bacterium | reverse complement strand
TTTCTTTGAAAAAGACTTCGCCTGCATCAATCAATCCACTTACCCAAGGAAGCCATTTTTTTGCTGCATGATCTGTATGAAGTACAACGGGAACACCGTAGTATTTTGCAATAGTATGTATGTGTAAAGCACCGGCAATTCCTCCCTGTATATTCCCTTGTAATTGGTCGTTTGGCATTCCTTTACCTGCAATGAACTGAGCGCCTCCATTTGAGAATTGTACGATAACGGGTGAATTAACCTTAGCTGCTGTTTCCAAAGTCGCATTGATGGAATTAGTTCCAATTGTATTTACAGCAGGTAACGCAAAATTATTTTCTTTCGCATCCTGATAAAGGGCTTGTAACTCTTCGCCGTATAACACACCTGCGCGGTACTTTTTCATACTTGTAAATTTTGGCAAATATACAGATTGGCGTTAAGCATTTCCGAGGGCGGCTATCACATCGTATTTAGTGACAATATGGTAAGTGCCTGCCTCGTCCCTAGTAAGAACTGCACCATTTTCCTTGCTGATATATTGAGCCAGTTTTTCAGCGGGACTATCAAAGGGAACAAGAGGAAAAACGGGTTCCATCACCTCTTTGATGCGGGCAGTTTTGAGTGATGAATCAGCAAAAACTTTTTTAAAGAGTCCATGTTGGCTGATTCCACCAATTGGTTTGTCGTTTTCCATTACTGGAATTTGTTCAATATCAAATTTTTTCATTAACTCAACTGCTTCAGTCACAGTTTGATCAGGTTCGATAGTGATCAAGCGTTTAGCGCCACGGGTGCTGATGATTTCACGAATTGTTTTAACATCCAAAAATCCTCTTTCCATCATCCATTGATCATTATAAATTTTGCCTACGTATCTGCTGCCATGATCATGCAAAATGCAAACTGCTAAATCTCCTTTTTTTAATAAATTTTTTAATTGGATAAGGCCTTGCAAACAACTTCCAGCACTATAGCCGCAAAAAAGTCCTTCTTCTTTTGCTAGACGCCTTGCCATGATTGCTCCATCTTTATCTGTGACTTGCTCAAAATGATCAATCACGCTCATATCATAGTTTTTGGGTACAAAGTCTTCGCCAAATCCTTCACTGATATAAGGTTTGACTTCTTTCATGTCTATTTCACCTGTTTTAAAATATTTTGTGAGTAACGATCCATACACATCAATTGCCCAAATCTTTATGGAAGGATTTTTTTCTTTTAGAAATTGCGCTGTTCCCGTAACCGTTCCACCTGTTCCCGCTGTGCAGATCAAATGAGTAATTTTCCCATCAGTTTGTTTCCATATCTCAGGGCCTGTGGATTCGTAGTGGGCTTGCCGGTTGGCAAGATTGTCATATTGATTCATGTGGCAAGAATTCGGAATCTCCTTAGCTAACCTTGCTGCAACACTATAGTAACTTCTAGGGTCCTCCGGCAATACATTGGTGGGGCAAACGATCACCTCTGCACCAACGGCCTTTAGAATATCGACTTTTTCTTTCGATTGTTTATCGGTGGTTACAAAAATGCACTTATAACCTTTTACTACCGCTGCAAGGGCAAGTCCCATTCCGGTATTGCCACTGGTTCCTTCAATTATCGTTCCGCCTGGTTTTAATCGACCATCCTGTTCTGCCACCTCAACCATTTTTAAAGCCATCCTGTCTTTAATAGAATTTCCTGGGTTAAAATAGTCCACTTTTGCTAGTACATCACAAGGAAAATCTTTTGTGATGCGCTGAAGCTTAATCAGGGGAGTATTGCCAATTGTTTCCAGAATACTGTTTTTGATATCCATTATCGTACACTTTATTGGGTGATTGTGATTGCTTTTTTTATAACTGGATCATATGAATTTAGAATTTGAAAGTAGCCAATTTCTCTCCATTTGATACGAGCTAATGTCGCAAGCATTCTTTCTCTTAGAAATTTGCTTTCATCTTCTGATAATTTCATTTTTATCGTAGAGTCAATCATTTTTTCCCATGCATTCAACAATTTATTTTGTAGTGAATCATTTGCGAGTAATTGAAGTGGCTCATTCAATTGTTCAAAATCTTTTTTCCATTTCTGATAAAATGAAAAGCAGAAAGGCGTAAGCTGTGCGGCAACTTTTTTAAATTTGTTTGAATCAAAAATCAGCGAATCATATCCAGTGGTGACAAGCACATCCGGTTTAATTCCATTTGAAGCCAGTAGGGTGTCTTTGCATGGATTTAAGAAATAGGTAGGTTTTTGTGTGCTATCAAAAACTCCGTAAGGTTGCTGAATACACCTTCCTAGTGGTGTGTAATATCTTGCTACTGTTAAACGAACTGCTGCGCCATTTTTAAGACTATATTCCTCTTGTACCAATCCTTTACCATACGAGGTTTGTCCGATAATTTTTCCTCTGCACCAATCTTGGATTGCCCCAGCTACAACCTCACTGGCACTGGCAGAGTATTCGTCAATTAAAATGGATACTTTCCCTTTTTCAAATAACCCCGGTCTTTCGGCACGGTATTCTTTTTTCCCCACCTTATCTCCTTGCGTGTAAACAATTAGTTTTTTATTATCCAAGAGTTCATCTGAAATATCCACTGCCTCTGAAAGTAATCCGCCGCCATTTCCTCTTAAATCAACCACTAAATTTTTTATACCCTTTTCTATAAGAAACTCGAGATTTTTCATGAATTCCTCATAACTGGTTTCTGAAAATTTCTCTAGGCGGATATAACCTGTTGTAGCATTTAATAAGTAAGCGACCTCAACAGCGGGTAGAGGAATGGGTCCTCTAGTTACACGTAGGGTGAGAAGCGTGTCATTGCGAAGTATGCCTAATGTTGCAATGCTCCCACTTTTGCCTTTGATAATTTCTCTGACTGAATCTGCCGATTGATCTTTTTTTAATAGAGAGGTGCCGTTAACAGTAAGTAATTTGTCTCCTGCTTTTAATCCAGCTTTTTCTCCGGGTCCGTTTGGGAAAACATAAAGAAGAGAAGCTGTATCAGAGAATAGGCTGAATTCAACGCCAATCCCTTCAAAATGTCCGCTCAACTGTTCTTCAGAATCTTGTACTTGAGAAGCGGATAAGTAGTAGGAGTGTGGATCCAGTTTTTCAAGTAGCTCCTCTATGGAAGTGGATTGTAACGAGTCGATATTGATAGGATCAACATAATTCGATCGAATCAATTCAATCACTTGTTGATAGGGTGATAACTGGTTTTGTCCAAAGAAACTCAAGCCGTTTTTTTTGGACAATAAATTACCGAGTAAAAGACCGACAATTAATATTGAGGAGAGCAGTAATGGCAGAGCAATTTGCCGGTTGTTATTTCTCATTCCAGCTAAGATTTGCGTAACTTGTGCAAGTTAATTCATTCCTACGCTGAAGTGATCAGATGGCTAGAATAAAACTTATTGCAGACGCTGGCTCCACAAAAGTTGAGTGGTGTTTGGTAGAAGGTAAAAAGAAGAAAATTGTCCGAACCTCCGGAATAAGTCCCTATTTTCTTTCCAAAGCGGATATTCAATCTTTAATTAAAAAGGAATTAGCAAGCCGAGTTGACCTTAGTAGTGTGGATGAAATTTATTACTATGGTACAGGCTGTGCTAACAAGGCAAATGCTTTGGCTGTTAAAAAGGCACTTCAGTACCATTCTCCTGATGCTTCCATTGAGGTTACTCATGATTTGATGGGTGCGGCTAGGGGGTTATGTGGTCATAATAAGGGAATTGCTTGTATTTTAGGAACTGGATCAAATTCTTGTTATTATAACGGTAAAAAAATTGTAAGTAATAGTCCTGGTTTGGGGTATGTGCTAGGAGATGAGGGCAGTGGTTCCTATTTAGGAAAAAAGGTTTTGCAGTATTATCTATATGGAATTTTTGACGAGGAATTAAGAGGTCGTTTTGATCTCAGTTTTATGACAAACCCCAGTGAAATACTGGATAATGTGTATAAGAAGCCGTTGCCCAATAGATATCTCGCAGGATTTACTCTTTTTCTGGCAGAAAATCGTGGTCACTACATGATTGAGAACATCATTGAAGATGGTTTAAATGATTTTTTCTTTCAGCACCTTTGTCGCTATCCAGAAGTATGGAAACAACCCGTCTATTTTACAGGAGGGGTGGCCTTTGTATTTAAAGATGTAGTGAAACAATTATGCAAGCAATACGAATTTGAGCTTGGCGCTATTTTAAAAAACCCCATGGAAGGGCTTTTAAATTATCATCGATAATAAATTATGGATTTTGAAAGAATAACGGAGAAGAGTAGCACCTATCGGCATTTGGAAAAGATGTCGATTCATGACTTACTCGTTAATATTAATGGGGAGGATAAACTAGTGCCTGCGGCCATTGAAAAAGTTATTCCTCAAATTGAGCGATTGGTAGAGGTGGTATCAGATAAAATGCTAATGGGAGGACGATTGTTTTATATTGGTGCTGGAACGAGTGGACGTTTGGGCATTGTGGATGCAAGTGAGTGTCCGCCTACCTACGGGGTTCCGCCAGGTTTGGTTATTGGATTAATTGCCGGAGGTGAAAAGGCAATTACAAAAGCAGTAGAAAATGCTGAAGATAATAGTTTGCAAGGTTGGGATGATTTGCAACAACATAATATAACTGATCAGGATGTTGTGATTGGAATTGCCGCAAGTGGAACAACTCCCTATGTGATTGGAGCTTTGCAGCAATGTCGAAAGCATGGAATATCCACGGGTAGTATCTCTTGCAATCCTAATTCTCCGGTAAGTGCTGCAGCAGACTTTCCTATAGAAGTTGTGGTAGGGCCTGAGTTTGTTACGGGTAGTACAAGAATGAAGAGTGGAACAGCGCAGAAACTTGTTTTGAATATGATCTCTACCTCTGTGATGATTCAATTGGGGCGTGTAGAAGATAACAAAATGGTGAATATGCAATTGACTAATGAAAAGTTAGTAGATAGAGGTACTAAGATGCTGATGGAAAAGTCGGGCATAACTGATTATGAAAAGGCAAAAGATCTTTTGTTATCGCAGGGCAGTGTTAAAAAGGCCTTGTTGCATTTGGAGGGGTCTTGAGTTATGCATACGATAGAGCCCTTTTACAATTGGCAACATATCTATGAAAGTGAAAAGGATGTTCGTTCCCCTTTTTTTGGAAGGGAGCATTCTGAATTTGAGTTTTCGCAAACTGTTTATAATTACTACATCCACCCGCAATGGGACGATTTTGGCAGTAAAACACTTTACGTAAAAGTGTTGATGGCCGACTATGATGAAAAATATGTAATCATCGAATTATTGGGGGAGTGGAATGACGCCGTAGAGAATGACATCATGCAATTGAAAAGAGAAGTGGTGGATAAATTTATGGAGGAGGGCATTTGCTTTTTTATTCTGATTGCAGAAAATGTATTGAATTATCATTATGACAGTAGTGATTACTATGAAGAGTGGTCTGAAGATGTTGAGGACCGGGGCGGCTGGGTTGTTTGTTTGAATCTGCCTCCTCAGACTTTGAGAGAATTTCAACAATACCGTCTTAATCGTTATATCAGTTTACAGGAATTGCCCGATTGGCGCATCTATAAACCTTATCACCTTTTCAAGAAGCTTTCCTTGCTGCTAAACGACTAATATTTTTTTAAAATGATCTGTTTTCTTTAAATCTTTTACTCATTTTCAATTGCTGGATGTTAATTTTGCATCCTAGAAAATTGCTTGTACTGCACGATTCACTAAACAATAAAAATTTTGTCTGATGAAATGGTCGGCATTGTTTACTTCCTCAGTTGGTAGAAAATGGGTGATGGGGTTAACTGGTATTTTTTTGATTTTGTTCTTAGTAGTGCATGTCGGCTTGAATGCGTGTATATGGGCCATGGATGGGGGAGTGATGTTTAATAAGGCCGCTCATTTCATGGGGTCTAATGTGGTTCCAAGAATTTTAGAGATTGGCTTATTTGTTGGATTCATATTGCACATTTTACAAGGGTGGACCTTAGAACTCAGTAACCGGGCTGCCCGTAAAAAGGGTTACGCCGTAAGTATGGGAAACAAGGGGAGTAAATGGTACAGTCGTAGCATGGGTATTTTAGGAACCTTATTGTTTCTCTTTTTGGTCATGCATTTGTCTCACTTTTGGGTGCCTAGCCGAATTACAGGCTTAAATCCTGTTTTAATTGATGGTAAGGAGTATCATGATCTCTACGGCGAAATGTTGGCTGTATTTCAAGGTAATTTAGTAGTAGTCCTCCTATATGTGCTAGGGTGCTTCTCATTAGCTTGGCATTTGCTGCATGGATTTCAAAGTGCTTTTAGAACATTAGGCGTTAGCAATGCACGATACTTAACCTTAATTGAAAAAACTGGTTTTGTTTTTTCAGTTGTTGTTTCGATGGCTTTTGCTTTGATGCCCGTGAGTATGTATTTGGGGTGGGTGAAATAATTTTTAAACTAGAAAAGTATTGTTATGCTGGATTCCAAAATTCCTACC
>JBILMC010000091.1:0-5515 GCA_044375755.1 Chitinophagaceae bacterium | reverse complement strand
AAATGGCACACACATGTCTAAGCGATGAGGAAATTCCAAATGTTTTGTTTCCTAGTATAAGTAATAGTGGAACGGTAAGGCCAATTAAAGGTCCTGATACATACCAAGGCCAAGGTTGTTTAATTAATTCTAGCATAGGAGGTGATTTAGTATATTTTATTTTGACTTTTTTAGTTTTACTCTTTTAGCAACGATAGGAGGGTAAGGACCAAATTTATGTTGCGCTTCTGAAAAGCCATCTGCGTAAGGACCGAAAGGGTGGTCAATTGGTTTTTTTGAGATATCTGGCCAATCCAGATGTAAATCTTTTGAGGGCCTGAGTTGGCTATTAACAAATGCGGCTACATCCCAACTATCTTCTATACTTAAAACTGGATGTTCGTGGCTAGCTTCATTATTTGGCATATTACTATATACAAAACCTGCAAACCGAGATAGTCGATACAGGCCTGCGCCATTATTGTAGCTGTGTTCACCCCAAAGAGGGGGATATTCATATTCAATTTCGTTAAGGGATAATACACCTTCTCCATTCTCTCCATGGCAACGTTGACATTGACTTTGGTATACAAGCCTTCCTTGTGCAGGATTAGCGGCACGGTCTAAAAAGGGAAGTTTATAAATCCCGGTTTGATTTGGAGTCACACCCTTTGGTACATCCTTTCCTACCCATTTAATATATGCTTCGATGGCCTTATACTCTTTACTCAAACTATCCGGTGCTGATCCATTTAAACTCCTCTCAAAACAATCGCTAACACGCTTGTAAATGCTTTCAATACTTCCACTTCTATCTCTAAATCGGGGATAGGTAGAGGCCACTGCGCCATAATTATTGCCCCATGTTTTTTTACCGGCGTTTAAATGACAGTTTTGACAATTCATGCCATTACTGATTTGCGCTACACTTCCGCGGGGGCCTAAATAGCGAGAAGTATGGGCAATCAATTCTTGTCCATAAATAACAAGTGCACGATTTTCACCTTCTAGCGTTCGGTCAATAAATAAACTAGGGCTTACCCAATTACTATCGTAGGTTAAAAAAGAAGTTTCGGATTTGATAGTAGAAGTAGACGAAAAAATGTATTTCAAGAATACGGCTAATACCACCCCAATGATGAGGAATAATGGCCAGTTTTCTCTCCAATTTTTCTTCATTTCCAAAAGGGGGTTTAACGAAATTGATAAGTGGTGCCTTGTAATTGTGTAAGTAGGGTTGAGGGTTGGTCTGTAGCTGTTACACGATTTTGTAAAACAGGAGATACGGGCGAGTGAACAGCTAAGTATTCCTCAATGACTTGGTGAAGGTTGGTGCCGAGTTTTGTAGGCGCAATCACTTTTTCAATTCTACATAGTGTATCATCCGGGTCGCCTTCTCTTTCACAAGCAACAATTGAGTATAATTTTTCCAACTGGATAGGTTCTCCATTAACACGTACACTATTTACACGTTTTCCTAGTTCATTTCCAATAGTACAATTGACTTCCATTCCTGAGAAGCGTACAAACCAACCCCCAAATCTTTTGGATGGATCTTTTGCAAATGCGTTATGTAATTCTTTTTCTAACCAATCCCAAAGTTGACGTCCTGTTACCTTGCCTGTTTTGGCTTCGCTATCTACTGGTAGCATATTCCACAAAAACTCATTGGTAATGGGGGTTGATTTCTTAGTTGGATCGATGGCTAGTGGTTGACAAAATCTAAACCCATTGCTCAAAGCAATATCAGGTTTGAATTTCCATTTAACTGCATCTGTAATTAAATTATCCATCGGAGTTTCAAGTACAAAATATCGGACTAGTGGTGTAGTCGTTGAGCCAATCACTCTTTCTAATTCTTTTTTGAATGGAGCTTCTGTTTTTTCAATCGCTTTCAGCAGAGTCGAATCGGGTGAATATTTTTTTGGGTCAACATCTAATAAGTTATACGTGTAGCTTTTCATTTTTCCATTCTCTACTTCAATGTCTAGCTTTCCTAAAAATGAGCCAAATGCACCGCACTCCACTACTTTAGTATATTTCCCTTCAATAGGAACTCGTACTCTCTCGTGCGTATCTGCACCTAAAATGAAATCTGCGCCAGCAACGGCTGGGTTATTCGATAAACCTACCTGCTGTGCCAGACCCATATGCGTTACAATAAATATAATTCCACAACCTTCAACCTCTTTTAATAGCTTGATGTATTTAGCTACATTGAAATCGGCATGTGTGAAACGAATGCCTTCGCTGTACGCAGGTGATTGTCTTTTAGGGATTAGATGATCTGTGTAACCGATAAATCCAACTTTGGCTCCTGCAATATATTTAATCCAGTAGGGAGGGTAGATTAGTTCGCCGTTATCTGAGTCTTTTGTATCATGCCACATATTTGCACAAATCTTTGCAGCAGTGGAATGCCCCATATCATAAAGCATCTTCTTTTTCTTGTAAACCACCTCCCAATTTCCTGGCAGTATCAAATCATAATTGAATGCATTAAGCAGAGGAATTAAAGCCTCTCCTTCTGTATAAGATGCAATGGCACTTCCATGAAAGTAATCGCCACCGTCAATCAATAAAGTTTGTGAGGGATTTTGGTTTCGAAAGGTTTCAATCATTGTTTTTAAAACGGCAAGACCACCTCTTTTACGATATACGGATTTTTCATTTTCCCAGAAGAACTCATCATGTGTATTTAATTGGGCGTGAATATCAGATGTATAAAGAATAGTGAATCGATTATCTGCTTCAGGCCTATTTGTAGTAGTTGATTGGTCAGTAAAAGTTGAACCCGCTACCGCTGCTCCAGTTGTTAATGCCATGCCGCTGCCGATTCCAGCAAATGCAGTTTTTCTCAAAAAATTTCTCCTCGATTGATTTTGCGATTTATATTGATTCATAGCTTCTATTTATGCTACTCCAAACATCTGTGAAGTAGAGAAATTTCTTGGTGACAATGGTCACAGTTTTCCTATCAAAAGCCTGCTTTGATGTAACTCCAGCCAAGCTCTTGCAAATGAACAATTTCTCCCAACCCCATTTTTACTGTTCCCACTTCTTTTGCAAGCATCTCCTTGGTAATTTTTCGCTCAGTCATTGTGTTTTCGCACGCATTAAACTGTATCCCTATTTTGGAGAGCGAGCTGATTTTATCTAGTTGGGTGCTCATGTCTTTGCGAAATAAGTCTAATCCTTGTCCATGTGCAATCACCACAATTTGCGCACTATCTCCCCAGCCCATCTGCAAGTGTTTGAGATTATTCATCAAACCTTTCCAGACCAGGGAGTCTCCGCTACTTACTTGTATTACTACTTTATGGAGGGGAGTAATTATCTTTCCTTCCTTACCTGGCTTGCTTTTTTCCCAAGCAACAAATCCCCCATCCAAATCATAAACATTTGTAAAACCATTATTTTTTAAGAGTTCCATTGCGCGCTGACTTCTTTTCCCAGATCTGCAGTACAGTAAATAAGTTTGTGTCCTGTCCCACGATTCAATAGCCGCTTTAAAACTATCTGCTTCCTGTACGTTTTCTAAACGAGCTCCGACAATCCTCCCTGCTCTCCATTCAGCCGGTGTGCGTACATCCACTAATACGACACCATCTTTATTTAAGTATCGGTTAAATTGGTTGGGGGATAGGCTGTTTTCTTGCGCTAGCAATAATGAAATAGAAAGGGAGAGAGCAAATGTTGAAAGGAGCGATTTAATCGGCATATCGGGATATTTACACAAAAGTTACAAATCAATGCTGGTATTTAAAAAAACTTGGTGACGGGAGTAGGGAGAAGAGCTACTATTATGTCGGCTCCACTGGTAGCCTAGATTGATTTCGTAATTCTGTTTTTTTAATTGTAAGCCATTGAAAAAGCGGTTGTGATCAAAAGCGATTATTTCTTTTCGTTGGTTAATGAAAAATTCATTTGTTACATTGTAGTTGATCCTGAAATCTGTGCTAATTTTTTTGATAGGGAGCAGAAAAGTATTTTGGATCCTAAGTCTTGTTTGAAAAATAATTTTTGGCCTTCTTATATCTGCAAACCGGAACTCATACCAGGCCCGATTTCTATTAGTGATACTCTTTAGTATTAAATTTCGTTGAATTCCATAAGTTGAACGCAGCTCTATATAGTTTCTTGTATTGCCGGATTGATTAAGGATGTCTCGGTAAGCATGAAAGGAGAGGGGGCTTGTTGCTAGTATCCAGCCTTTGCCAATTTTACGATACAGCCATGGCCTAATAATCGTAAGCATGGGTTTATCAAAAATATTTTTCTCTGTGACCCAATAGTTGGATTGCCTGCGATGATGCAATTCAAGTCCAATTCCAGTCTTCTTGTTTCCCCAGTGATTAAAATTCAATCGTGTCCAGGATTCATACCTGGTTTGTGTCCACCCGGTGGTAATGGCAAAAAATAATAGAAGTGTGGCGAGTGTCTTTGTCATCAGCGCAGACTCAACATATCATTGATTCCACCACCATTAGTGAGATTTTCAAATCCTTGTTGCTTCAAAAAATTTAATGCCATTCCGCTACGATTACCGCTTCTGCAATAGAGGACAATCGGCCCTTCAAAGGCTTCAAATTCAGAAACGCGTTGGGGTAGCTCTTCTAAAGGAATATTGATTGCCCCAGGATAATTTCCACTTTCAAACTCCCATGGACTACGTACGTCAACAATAGTGGTGGCTGGGTTATTTACTAATTCTTTTAAGGATGACATAGTTCAAATTTAATTTTTATAAAAGAGTAGTGGGGCAAACGTAATCGGTGAGCTTAAATTTTCCGCTATCCTTAATTGCTTTGTATCCGCCTTTGACATCAATCAATTTGTCAAATCCTCTTGCGCGTAAGATGGAGGAAAAAATCATCGAACGATACCCTCCTGCACAATGTACATAATAGGTTTTGTCTTTGTCAATTTGCGTCATCGCATCATTTATAAAATCAAGAGGAGTATTTTCTACGTTTACAATATGCTCACTCAAATATTCACTCTTTTTTCTAACATCTAAAATATTAATGGATTGCTTTTCCATAATTGCCGCTAGCAGATCGGCATCAACAGATTGGATTTGATCAATTTCTTTGCCGGCTTGTTTCCAGGCACTGAATCCACCTTTTAGATAACCAATGGTAAAGTCATAGCCAACACGCGCGAGACGTGTAACTACTTCCTCTTCCCTTCCTTCATCACAGACCAATAATATTTCCTGTTTGATATCTGGAATCATTGCGCCTACCCAAGGAGCAAATTGACCATCAATTCCAATATTAATGGAGTTAGGTACAAATCCAGCTGCAAAAGTTTGTGGTGCACGGGTGTCTAAAATCAAGGCTCCAGTTTCATTAGCAGCAGCCTCAAATGCATCGGGGCTTAATGCATGTTGACCTCTTTCCAGCACCTTATCAATACTGTCGTACCCTTGAATATTCATCATTACATTCAAAGGGAAATAGGCTGGAGGAGCAGTTAGTCCATTTGTTACTTCTTTGATAAATTCTTCTTTGGTCATATCCGCTCTCAACGC
>JBILMC010000070.1:0-6566 GCA_044375755.1 Chitinophagaceae bacterium | reverse complement strand
GGTGATCGGAGCTTTTGAAAATAATCCTTCTTTATTATCCGATTACCAAGAACGCTATCAGTATATTTTAGTAGACGAATACCAAGACACTAGTGGCTCTCAAAATAAATTAGTGGAATTATTGATCAGCTATTGGGACTTGCCAAACATATTTGTGGTGGGTGACGATGATCAAAGTATTTTCAGATTCCAAGGAGCTAACGTAGCAAACATGACTTCTCTTACTGATCAGTATGCAGAGGAACTAACTCGTATAGTGCTATCCAGTAACTACAGATCCAGTCAGCCAGTTCTGGATATTTCAACCTCGCTGATTGAGCGTAATCAAGAACGGCTGATTCATACGTTACCCGGCTTAACGAAAGAACTGATTGCATCTCATCCAGTCAAAAAAAATATTCAACACACTCCACAAGTACTTGAATTTGTCACACAGCGACAAGAAATGATAGGAGTAACAAAAAAAGTACAAGCGCTACTTACACAAGGTGTAGAACCCGGACGCATTGGTATTATTTACAAAGAGCACAAATATGGTGAAGAGCTTGCTTTATACTTTCAGCAGTTAAAAATTCCATTCTTTACCAAGAAGAGTGCTAATCTGCTGCAACTACCCTTAATTAAAAAAGTGCTTCTATTTTTAAATTATCTCGCAAGTGAGCACGATGTTCCCTATAGCGGCGATGAACTTCTTTTTGAATTGCTGCACTTCGATATTTTCAACATATCTCCACTGGAAATTGCAAAACTATCATTGGAAGCTAGTTCCAGAAAACAAAGTGATCTATCTGCTTCAATCCGTGCGCTATTAGCAGAAAAAGTAAATGCGAGTAATACAGATTTATTTACCAGTGTTAACCCTAGCCCGCTTGCAAAAGCAGGACAATTAATAGAAGAACTAATTGCTGCTGTTACAAATGGCACCCTTCAGCAATTGATTGAAAAGATCATTCAGCAAACCGGGTTGCTGTCGCAGGTCATGAAAAGTCCAGAAAAACACGAAAGTCTAAAAATGCTGATATCCTTTTTTGATTTTATCAAAGAGGAGACACATCGAAAACCCGACTTAACCCTAGAAGGACTGGTTACACTGATTGACTTAATGCGCAAAGAAAAGATACAACTGCCATTTGTCCAAGTGAGCGGACAAGAAAAGGGCGTTAATTTAATGACGGCACATGGCTCAAAAGGGTTAGAGTTTCAATATGTATTTCTAGTTGGAACCATGGCTGACCGTTGGGAGAAAAAAAGAAAACCCGCCGATGGATATAGCTATCCAGATAATCTTTTTGGATTAAGTACAACAGGATCAAGCGAAGAGGAACTGCGAAGATTATTCTATGTTGCCTTGACCCGCGCAGAAGAACATTTACTAGTCACCTATAGCAAGTACAGTAATAGCGGAAAGGAGCTGGAACCCTCGCAATTTGTTGCTGAAATACTAGACACCCAAAAAGTACATCTCGAAAAAGTAATACTTGATCAAGCTGTAATCAGTGAATTTGCTGAGTTGGAATTACAAGATCCAGCACGACCTGAAATTGCCAGTCTTGAAGATGATATCATTAGTCCATTGCTGAGTAAATTCAGTATGAACGTTACCGCCTTAAATAATTACTTACACTGTCCACTCGAATTTTACTACCGAACTCTAATCCGTATTCCTGCGCCTAAAAACGAAGCCACCGAATTTGGTTCGGCTGTGCACTTTGCATTAGAGCGCTTATTTAGACGTATGCTCGACAGTGGAACAGAAGAATTTCCGACTAAAGAAATTTTTATCCAAGACTTTGAATTATACATGCGTCGTCACCGGGAAAGTTTTACCAAAGAACAATTCAAGCGGCGAATGGAATATGGCCAAACCATTTTGACAGATTACTATCAACACTCGGTTGCTTCATTTACTAAAATCGTTGCGATTGAGCGTAATATCAGAAATGTAGTCATTAATGGCATACCTCTCAAAGGGAAACTAGATAAACTGGAATTTGATGGTAAATCAGTTAATGTAGTGGATTACAAAACAGGAGATCCAGATAAAGCACTGGCAAAACTAAATGGCCCCACTGCAAAAGATCCATTAGGGGGCGACTACTGGAGACAGGCTGTTTTTTATAAAATTCTGGTTGACAACTATGAACAAAAAGGCTGGTCGGCTATGAGTACAGAGTTTGACTTCATTGAACCTGACAAACAAAAGGAATACCAGCGAAAAAAAATAATCATCACGCCAACGGATGTTGAAATTGTAAAAGAGCAGATTACTACTGTATGGAAAAAAATTCAGCAGCGAGACTTTTACACAGGCTGCGGTAAGGAAGACTGCCACTGGTGTCAATTTGTAAAAACGAATCAACTAACGATTGCCTTACATGATTTAGAGGATTTCACAGCGGAAACCGGAGAGGATTAACGACTCTTTCACTCGAAACCCTGTATGTTTGCAGGTATGCAAAAAAGGGGTTTTTTAATTGGCCTTATTGGAAGTTTACTGTGGGTTTCGCTACTCACACAAACGGGCTGTGCTAGCATTGTACCCCCGCAAGGTGGACCCCGAGATAGCATTCCACCCGTTTTACTGAAAACCGTTCCAGGTGATTCAGCGACACGCTTCTCAGGAAAAAAAATTGACTTCTATTTTGATGAATACATTGATGTACAAGATGCATTCACTAACGTATTGGTCTCCCCCCTACCAATTAATTCGCCCTCCATTGATGCAAGATTGCGTGATCTTAGTGTTCGATTGAAAGATTCTTTATTGCCAAATACAACCTATACCATCGATTTTGGCAATTCGATCAAAGACTTTACGGAGGGCAATATAGCCAAAAACCTACGCTATATTTTTTCAACAGGCAACTTCATTGACTCATTAGAAATAAAAGGAAAGGTACTTTTAGCCGAATCTGGTAAGGCAGATAGCACACTCATCGTTCTTTTACATACTGATGTAGAAGATTCTGCTGTTGCAAAAAAGAAGCCTAGTTATATCGCTAAGCTTGACCGAGACGGAAAATTTCATTTCAGAAATCTACCCTCACGAACCTTTTATTTGTATGCATTAAAAGATGAATCTGGCATGCGCAGGTACACAGAAAAATCGCAGCTATTTGCTTTTGCAGACCTCCCTGTAGAGACATCAAAAAGTAAAGACAGCATTACGCTGTATGCTTTCACCGCTGCACCTGCTACTTCCAGTTATATACCAACCGAAACAGGAAAACCTAAAACAGATACCGATAAACGATTAAAATTTCAAACAAATCTGCAAAATTCACAACAGGACATTTTAGAACCACTGACTTTTCAATTTGATAATCGAATCACCAAACTAGACTCTGCAGGAATCAAACTTTTTAAGGATTCATCTTACACTCCAATAGATTCATTTCGAATATCACTGGATACATCACAAAAGGTGCTCACTTTTTCTATTCCTTGGCAAGAGGGAACCTCCTATCATCTTGTATTAACAAAAGGTGCAGCTGAAGATTCAGTGGGCAAACAATGGACTAAAACAGATACGCTCAACTTTACTACAAAACGTAAAATTGATTACGGAAAAATCAAGATCCGTTTACGTGGACTCAATATTTCTTTATTGCCAGTCCTTCAATTTTTCCAAGGAGATCGATTAATAAAATCATTTTCGCTAACCGGACCGTTATTTGAAGAGGAGTTAATGGCTCCCGGCGAATATCAATTACGAATACTATTGGACTCAAACGGAAATGGAAAGTGGGACACCGGTCAATTTTTTGAAAAGAGAAAACAACCCGAACGAGTGCTACCGATTGAAAAGAGAATTTCCATCAAACCAAATTGGTCAAACGAGTACGAAATCGAATCGGGGATCCGTTGATCAAGCCCCTATCTTTGCACCATGCAATTCTCTTCTGTTTTACTTGAAAATGCAGTGCAGGCTTTTTCCAAATTACCAGGTATCGGGAAAAAAACTGCATTACGTTTAGTATTGCATTTACTAAAACAAGAAGAGACAACCGTGACGCAGTTTAGCGAAGCGATTACTCGATTAAAAAAAGAAATAAAATTTTGTTCTCGTTGTGGCAATATCGCCGATAAACCACTTTGTTCCATTTGTGATAATCCAGGACGTAAACAACAATTGATTTGCGTGGTGGAGAGTATACGCGACGTAATTGCGATTGAAAGTACACAGCAATTCAATGGCATCTATCATATTTTGGGCGGTATCATTTCTCCTCTTGACGGAATAGGCCCTGAACAACTTACGATCGATTCGTTAGTAGAACGGATCAAAAAAGAAAAAACAGAAGAGATCATCTTTGCACTTAACCCTACTATCCAAGGAGATACGACCATCTATTATATACAAAAGAAATTACAAGATCAACCCGTTCGTATCACTACGATTGCCAGAGGAGTAGCCTTTGGCGGCGAATTGGAATATGCTGATGAAATGACGCTGGCACGCAGCTTGCAAAACCGTCTTCCGATAGAGCGGTATGTTAATGGTCGTTAAGGCTTTTCCTTGGGAGATATCCCTATTTTTCATAGCTTTGTAGCCACTTACGGGCGGATTTGTTTATTGTTCGGCCTATCTCCAACGGAACTAATAAACGCAGGAACACATCACCGTTTCCCTCGTTTATTTACAACGTTTTAGATTTCTTACGAATTCTCTCGTCAGTTATAACCATTTGACTATGAAAAGCATTCAGACTGCACTACAGCAGCGTATTTTGGTAATTGATGGCGCCATGGGAACTATGATCCAGCGGCATAAACTAACCGAAACAGATTACCGTGGTGAACGTTTCAAAGAATGGCCCTCTGATCTGAAAGGGAACAACGACCTGCTCAACATCACACAACCTGAGATTATTATTGGCATACATCAACAATATATTGAGGCAGGCGCAGATATTATTGAAACTAATACGTTCAGCAGCACTTCAATTGCCATGGCCGATTATGGTATGCAGACACTGGCAAAGGAATTGAATATTGCCGCAGCCCGCTGCGCAAAAGAAGCAGTAAGCCGTTCAAAAAAAGAAGCGTGGGTCGCTGGTTCTATTGGCCCCTTAAACAAAACACTATCGCTTTCTCCAGATGTTAATAATCCTGGTTACAGAGCCATCACCTTTGATGAAGTAGTAGATGCGTATTATGAGCAAATAAGTGGCTTGGTAGAAGGCGGAGTAGATGTGTTATTGATTGAAACCATCTTTGATACCCTAAACGCAAAAGGTGCAATCTATGCCATCAAAAAGTACTTTGATGAAACGAAAAAGTCTCCACTTCCCATTATGATCAGTGGAACCATCACTGATGCATCTGGCCGTACATTGAGTGGACAAACACTCGAAGCATTTTACACTTCGGTGGCACATGCACAACCCCTGAGTGTTGGGCTCAATTGCGCATTGGGTGCAAAAGAGATGCGACCCCACATCGAAGAGCTATCAACGTTAGCTAGTTGTTATGTATCGGCTTATCCCAATGCTGGATTACCTAATGCAATGGGTGAATATGATGAAAGTCCTGCGGATACCGGACACTATTTAGAAGAATGGGCACGCGAAGGATTTGTAAATATTGTTGGCGGATGTTGTGGCACCACACCCGACCATATCAAACATATTGCTGAGCATGTGAAAGGTCTTCAACCCCGACCATTACCCGTAATAGAAGCCATCCTAAACTAAGTTCGAAATTCAACCATGGAACATAAAACGATAAAACCTTACTTACGATTAGCAGGACTAGAGCCCCTGGTAGTGAGACCAGAAACTAATTTTGTGAATGTAGGAGAACGAACCAACGTAACGGGTTCAAAAAAGTTTGCAAGACTCATCCGTGAAAAAAAATATGAAGAGGCTTTAAGCGTTGCACGACAGCAGGTAGAAAATGGAGCACAGGTGTTAGATGTGAATATGGATGACGCACTACTGGATGGTGTAGAGGCCATGACCACCTTTTTAAATTTATTACAAAGCGAACCTGATATTGCCCGCATTCCCATCATGATTGATAGCTCCAAATTTGAGATTATTGAAGCAGGGCTAAAATGTGTACAAGGAAAGTGTATTGTTAATTCTATTTCACTCAAAGAAGGTGAGGAAAAATTTTTACAACAGGCGACTATTTGTCAACGCTTTGGAGCAGCAGTCATTGTAATGGCCTTTGATGAAAAAGGTCAGGCCGATACCATGACACGTAAAGTAGAAATTTCTGAAAGAGCCTATCAATTATTAACAACTCGCTTACACTTTGCTCCGCAGGACATCATATTTGATCCCAATATTTTTGCAGTAGCTACTGGCTTAGAGGAGCACAACAACTATGGCGTTGATTTTATCGAAGCAACTCGGTTGATCAAACAAAAAATGCCGCTAACTAAAGTAAGCGGTGGTGTTAGCAATCTTTCTTTTTCATTCAGAGGAAACGACCACGTACGCGAGGCGATGCATGCCGTATTTCTTTTTCATGCCATCAAGGCGGGCATGGACATGGGTATTGTTAATGCAGGTCAGTTGGTTGTATACGATGAGATTGAGCCCACACTTCGTCAATTA
>JBILMC010000069.1:0-6596 GCA_044375755.1 Chitinophagaceae bacterium | reverse complement strand
TAAAATGGGTGAAGTTGTTGCAGCAGGGTTCACATTCGTGTCACCAAAATCCGAAGAATACCTTTTGCAACCAGTTAATAGAATTCCAAATGCAATTGGAATCAAGATGGTTTTTTGTATGCTGAAGTTTCTCATAGTCATTTCTTTTATAGTTGAGCTAAACATGATTTATTAGAAGCTGATTTTGAGGTTTGCTCCAAGACCACGTGTACCAGGCATGTTTCCAGCCTCACCGCTAATATTAGAGATCTCAGATGGATCGAAATCATTTGTCTTCGCATAGATCAGGATTGGGTTACGTGCTACGATAGATAATACAGCACGCTGTGCCCAGTTTACACCCCATTTCTTAATTGGGAGTGTATAGCCAAGTGAAACCTCACGAAGCTTAACAAAAGTCAGATCATAAACATATGGGTCAAAAGTTTTACTGTAGTAGAGGTTGTGGAAATAATCCTGTGCCTCAACATATTTATCAACTTTGTTGCCATTTGCATCAACACCAAATACATGTACTCCACCGCCATTTGCAACTATGTCACGGATTGGATTACCCTTATCATTCAACACCGCAGTACGTGCAGTCAAACCGGAAAATGAACCCCACATATTAGAAAGTGAGAAGAACTTTCCTCCGATCTGCCAGTCAGCATTCGCATTTAAAATAAAGCCTTTGTATTCAACTTGTGTTTGGAAACCACCGGTATGCTTTGGAAGTGCACTACCAAAGAATACATTTGGATCATTTACATATGCACCGCTCGCATCAAGAACAGGTTGCCCATTGATACGCTTGATACCATTTCCGAATATTTGGCCCCACTGACGTCCTTCTTGGTGAACCATGATTGGTCCAGTGCTACCCCAAAGTCCCTCAATGGCGATACGAGTATCATCCTTTCCATCATCTGAAATTGTAACAACCTTGTTTTCAGCCAAAATACCCCAGGTTGCATTAACCTCCCACTTGAGGTCCTTGCCCCAAACTGGACGGCCCATAAACTGAATATTATATCCACGCTTTGTGATCAAACCAGCATTTGTACGAAGACTGGTGTAACCACTTGCGCCGTTGATTGGAATTGAAGTTGGGAAATCCTTATCATCACCAGTCCAATAGGTTACTGAAGCACCGATTCTGTTTTTCAAGAAACGTAAATCAATACCGATTTCTTTTTGGCTTGTAACTGATCCACGAATGTTTGGATCTACTAACTGATCAGGCGTTCCCATCAGGAAGTTTCCGTTCCATTGTACAGAACCTACACCGTAAGCAAATCCAGGATATACGTAAGTGCCAATTCCAGTAGGAATCTGGCCGATTGTTGCACGCAATTTACCGAAACTCAATGGTTGCCATTTCAATAATTCACTGAATATGAATGAAGCACCCACAGACTTAGAAACGATGAATGATTTTGCAGGAGGCAAATCAGACATCCAATCTTGACGCAGTGTGAAGTCTGCATTTAAGAAATTTTTATAGGAAAGGTTTCCTGTTGTATATAGGGCACTGTAGCGATAGTCACTACGAGAATTTCCAACACTTGGTTGATCCTTAGAGTTTCCAATTGTAAATAAGTTTGGAACGTTCAGACCATTTACAGTGTTAGCTGAATTACCCTTAATCAATTGACGAAGGATATCAGTACCACCAGTAGCTCCTATTGTGAAATCGCCAATCTTTTTGTTGTAAGTGATTAACAACTCCATGTTTGTACGGTTGGAGTTAGAGGTAGAAGTACTGTAAGACGCTAGATAACCAGATTGTGTTGCGCCTTGCTGCAAATCAGATGAAACTGTCTGCTCACTCCAAATATTATTTTGCTGCTTACGGTAAGTACCCTTAATTCTCAAACTTTCACTGATTTTGTAAGAAAGAGAGATATCACCATAATAACGATCAGTTTGAGTAACAGGCTTTAATTGATCAAAGAAAGAATAGAAATTATACCAATAATTTCCTGCATAGAACTGACGTGTGTTAGAAGGATTGTATGCAGTTGGATTTAAGTGATTCCAGCTTGCCATAATTCCACTAGCAGTACGTACATCCTTCAACTCTTTCATGATACCCATATCCAAGTTGCGGTGGAACCATTGGTTGAAAGAACCGGTAGTTTGGTTAGAATATCCATCATCAAATTGACCTTTAACAATTTGCGTGATATAGTTGAAGTTAATTGATGCAGTTAATTTTTCAGTTACATCAACTGAAGCAATCATACTGAAAGTGTTTTTCTTAAGGCTTGATTGAGGAATCAATCCTTTTTGGTCGATGTTACCAAAAGACATTCTGATATTAGTATTATCAGTAGCCTTTGAAACACTCACTGAGTTATTCAACATAACACCAGTGTTGTAATAATCCCTGGCATTATTGGGTTGTGGTAACAACTTTGCCGTTGTACCAGAGTAACGATGTCCATCATACCATGAATACCAAGGAATATATTCTTGACCTACCATGCGTGGCCCCCAGCTAGCATCATCTGCATAGTCATGGTAATATTTACCATCCAATCTTTTCCAAGATTCTGGATGACCAGGCTGCCAAGTATATTTCATTAAATCACCTACACCACCACCCGCATAAGAGTTTTGGTAGTTAGGAAGAACATATACTTTATCATTTTGCACGCCAAGGTTTACGTCAACACCAATTCCTTTTTGACCTTTCTTAGCTTTCTTCAATGTCATGACAATTGCTCCACCAGCACCCTGTGGACCAAAGATCGCAGCTGCTGCAGGACCCTGCAATACAGTTACGTCTTCGATATCATCTAAGTTGATATCATTAGGGTTAGGAAGGATGGTTCCATCCACTACGTAGAGGATACCTTGTCCACCACCAAAGCCAGACTCACCACGTAGACGAATGCTACCAGTGCTACCTAGTTTAGCAGAAGACTGGCTTCTTACCTGAATACCAGATACTTTACCAGCTAACGCGTTATTAAGGTTTGTTTGACGAATCGTATTCAACTGCTCTGCAGTTACTACCTGAGCATTAGTTGAAATGTTACGAAGACTTTTACGGATACCATAACCACTAGTTACAACAACCTCGCCTCCGGCTGCAACTACTCGCTTCGCTTGAATGCGAACCGTGTTGTCGGCTCCAACGGTAAATTCAGTGATTTCTAATCCAGCTCCGGAAACAACCAAAATATCTCCGGTTTTTGCCTGCAAACGGAAAGTACCGCTGTTGTCTGCGGCTACCCCTGTGCGGGCTCCCTTTAATTGGACGGAAGCACCTGGAATGGTAACCCCATTCTCATCCACTACAGTTCCGGTAATCATACGGGTCTGACCAAATGCCAATGCCGTGAACAGCATTAACATGGTGAACAGTGATGCGAATTTTCTCATGTTGACGTTAATTTTTAAATTTTAACTACGCTGAAAGTCAGTTCGAACTGACTTAATTTAAACTCAATATCGTGCAATTCAAACACCAAGGTGTCGAAGCTTGCTTTGGCAAGATAATCTTTTTTTTAACAAAGAATTAAAATTAGGCAGAATTTTTTGCCATAGCTAAGTGATGGAGTCTCACCACAATCTGAAAGGAAAAAGTCAATTTAGAAGGAGCTTTACTAATGCGGTAATCATAGTTGAGAGACCCCCTACAGGAAATATTCTTAAGTGATTCGTTTTCAACAATTAACAAATAACTCGCTCCCTTGCCCAAAAACTGACCTAGCTGATAATTTCCACCTATTTGAGGTATGAAAACATAAATAGCTGATTCATAAGTATTTACGTCATATAACTGACAACGAACATGACTAGAGAAGCCTGAGCTTCCCCATTTATATTTCCAATCAATAAAGGATAGAAAGCTGTTTGCCTCCTGTTGCTTATCATCGAAAATTTGCAAACTAGAGGCTGACTCCATTCGAATGGTAAGTCTGGCTAGATCATTTAGCTTTTTTTCCCACTGTATTCGCCACACTCTTTTTTGATGAGTCGCCACGCTTTTAATGGGTCCTGGCGCACTACTTGCAGAAACATTTAGATCCTTCTTTTCAAATCGTGAAGAGAGGATTATTTCGTCCGCTTTAGTTGGTTGATACACTAGTTGAAAAAAATTTTCCATCCCATTTGATGGACGATTGATCGTGTAGCGTAACCAAGGAAAATAAAAAGCATCAGAAAAAAAATGAAATTCAAGTTTTGGAGAAGGTCTTGCATTTGCTGCCATAAAAAACCCTTTTTCATTCCCCGGAAAGCTTGATTCAGTAAATGAATTGGAATAAAGACTTTGATATTTCGCGCTAAGCATCCGAAGAATAATTCCTACATCAAGCTGCTTAGATAATGACAAAAGCCCACCAAATAAACCACCATGGGCTCCTTTTTTATCAATGGCATTTTCAGTGAAAAAATGCCAATTGTGTAAATAAAATGAAAAATCCATACTGGCATTCATCCAAACACTCGAATTGACACCAAATCGATCATAAGGCTTAGGAGTAACTACCAGTGGCATTGAAAATCGATAAGCCACAGCGTTAATTCCTCCAGAAATATTTTTATGATTAAGTGAATAGCGAGCCCCCGCTGCCCATTGATGAAGATTGTTTCTTTTCGCAATTTCTTGGTAAGTGCGATGATACCCACTGGTGTTGAAGGAAGTAACTCCGATGTTTCCATTAATCGCAGACACCCCATAGTTAGCACTTAGCATCCTTGACGAAACAAAAAAATCTACAGCGTGAATTTTGCGTACCCATGAAATGGCAGCACCTCTGTGAAAATTAAACTCCCCTACACTCCGGTAAGGTCTGAAAGTTGGACCTTTCTTTTTTAGCAGCGCGATAGTAGATGTTTTTCTTAATGTAAAAGATTGCCATTGGATAAGCCCTTGCCCAAAGTTGACTGTAAAATCTCCAAAAATCAATGCTTTTACTGAACCTTTGGGCTGAAGCGAAGCATGCATACTCAAAAAGTCTACACCGCTACCAACTTTACTATTAAATAGTTTTTCCCCTGGATCTTTATCAATGGAAAAGCCCAACTGAATCACTGGAGAACGATATCGATAAAACAACTGCATCCCTACTCCACTTCCTGTCCAATCGCCTGCATCAGTCTTTTTATTTTTAATATCTCTTAATCGAAATGTGAGAGTGGATTGTTCCAAGAGTCGATTCTCTAAGATCCAATCTTTTGAGTGTGTATACGCTATTTTAAAATACGGAATTAAGGACCGTACTAATGCGGGATCCCAGCCTGGTATTGCTTGTAACTCATAAATATCTTTGAATTCACCCATTGCGCTTTTGTATCTAAAAAACTGATCAACTTGCCAAAGTGTAAGTTTTCCAATTGTACCTAATTGTTCACGAGTAACTCGATTCAAATCCAACTTTTTCATGTTAGCTCCCTCGCTATTTTTATTCCACTCACCATCATCTAATTCAACAAACGACTCGGGAAGCCAAGCACCCGAAAGCTCCAGATGCTCGGTTGAAACCTGGCCAGAGACATATAATGAAATACCAATGAAACCAATAATGAAATTCAAACGAATAAAGAAGATTTTTTTATAGTCAACACTTCTCATTTAGTAGCACTTGGAATTTGAAATGACAATTGTGAAAGTGCCCCAACCAATGGATGAACGCCTAACCCAAGCTGCATAGTAAATTGATTTAGTACAAAAGACGTTCGCAACATCCACCACTGGGGATCGGGAGAAAATCCCAATTGAAATAGAAATTTCTCACCTGGGGAATAACTCAAAAGCCCCACCCATTCCATGGGGTAATTCACCGTTTTTTGCAAATGCAAGACAACAGCCACTTTACCACTAATCTGAAGCTGCGTCCCCGTAAGCAATGACGTATATATTGATTTATTTCTTTTTAAAAGAAAGCCCGATTGACTTTCAAGAATAAGAGTAAAACTAGAAGTCAAAATTGCTGATAACTTAGTCTGAAGACCCAATTTTGAAAAAGGTTGCAGCTCCCTTCTATATCCATGAGCTGTGCCACTTGAAAGACCCATAACCAACCCAATATCAAGTCCGTGCTGAAGAGCTCGTGCCAATTGAATGCTAGTCCTCAATTGTGCCGAGCTCGCAACCTTTTCCAGTGAAAAATGAAAACCAACGCCAGTATTTTTTTTCTTTGAAATAAACCCACCGGTGATCTGATTCCAATTGGGAACTTCCAACATTTTTCCAACTGAAAGCACTGTCGTACTCTTCAATGCTAGTAGAACAGCGGGATACAGAAACCCAGTTGTTACGGACATTTCTATAGTGCTATCCAAAAAACCAAGTTGTGCATATTTAAAGGGAGTTTGCGTCATCCGCTGACCATAAGTGGGGATTCGCATGAAAAGAACGAAACTCAGTGATCCCAAAATGACAACCAGTGTTTTTAATGACATCTGACTAGTTTACCAAAAGTCATTATCACCTAAAAGGAGAGTTTTCACTTTTTATAACGTTAAATACTGGGAATTGATGCTACTTTTGTGCCATGAAATTATTGGATGGAAAATTAGCTTCACAATCAATAAAAGAAGAGCTTCGTCTTTTGGTAGCTCAACGCGTAGCAGAAGGAAAAAAAGTGCCGCATTTGGCT
>JBILMC010000068.1:0-6601 GCA_044375755.1 Chitinophagaceae bacterium | reverse complement strand
GTGCTCATTCTAGGTGCTGGTGTTGCTGGATTACAAGCCATTGCTACAGCCAAACGATTAGGGGCGGTGGTAGAAGTATTTGATACACGTCCTGCTGTAAAGGAGGAAGTGATGAGCTTGGGAGCAAAGTTTATTGAAGTGGAAGGGGCTGCAGATGCGAGTAAGGCTGGTGGATATGCTGTAGAGCAAAGTGAAGAGTACCAGCGTCGTCAACAAGAGCGTATAGCACAATCTGCTGCCAAAGCTGATATTATTATCACAACTGCTCAGATACCTGGAAAACGTGCACCTCTTTTAATTACAGAGGAAATGATCGCTTCTATGCGAAACGGTTCTGTCATTGTTGATCTGGCTGCTTCTACTGGCGGTAATACTCCTTATACCAAGGATGCTGAAACTGTAGTTAAAAATGGGGTCAGTATTATAGGTGCATCTAGTTTGCCTGCCACTCTTTCTGCAGATGCAAGTAAACTTTATGGTAAAAATCTATACAACTTTCTTCAGTTATTACTGGATAAAAACAATGCGTTGGTCTTGAACTGGGACGATGATTTGGTTAAAGGTTCTTGTATCACACATGAAGGTAAAATTGTTCACGAGCGTCTAGTTTAAAAAATAACGTATGCAATCTATTTTGGAATGGATCGGTAAGCATCAGGAGATTATTTACATTGTTGTACTGATGATTTTTGTAGGGATTGAGGTGATTGGTCGTGTCCCTAGTGTATTACATACCCCATTGATGAGTGGTGCAAATGCTATTCATGGTGTTGTTATTATTGGAGCCATCATCGTGATGGGTAAAGCCTCGTCTGATAATTATCTCGCATTGATACTCGGTTTTGTTGCTGTTGTAGTGGGGACCTTAAATGTGGTAGGTGGATTTGTGGTAACGGATCGAATGCTGGAGATGTTCTCAAAAAAGAAAAAACAATCCTGATTTCTAAACTTATACCAGTGGAACAAAACCTCCTCACGTTAATTTATCTGATCTCTTCTGTCACTTTTATTGTGGGGCTAAAAATGCTTTCTCATCCAGCCACTGCGCGCAATGGGAATTTTGTGGCAGCATTTGGAATGACAATCGCAATTTTTGGCACTATTTTTCATTACCAAGAAGAGGGTAGACACTTGGGAAATTATCCATGGATTTTTGGAGGTATTTTAATTGGTGCTGTTGTGGGAACACTTGCAGCAAAGCGAGTTAAGATGACTGCAATGCCAGAAATGGTCAGTCTCTTTAACGGGATGGGTGGTGCTTGCGCCGCCTTGATTAGCCTCGTAGAATTTGATCATTTAAGTCATACGGATGGGGCATCGGTTGAGCCTGGGTTTTTGCTGATCATTGTTTTGGGATTAATAATCGGTTCAGTTTCATTTGCAGGAAGCATTATCGCTTGGGGAAAATTGAACGGTTCAATCAAGGATTATTCTTTTAAAGGGCAACATATATTCAATCTGCTATTGCTTGGTGTAATCATTGGATTAGCAGCCTATTTGATTGGCTGGATGCCCTCACAATCTATTGTGGTTTTTTATGTGATCTTTTTTCTTTCGCTGTTGTACGGAATTTTCTTCGTGTTCCCAATTGGTGGAGCGGACATGCCAGTCGTTATTTCTTTGCTTAATTCATTTACGGGTGTTGCCGCTGCGTGTGGTGGATTTCTTTATGAAAATAAGGTGATGCTTACGGGTGGTATTTTAGTAGGCGCGGCTGGTACATTATTGACCATTCTGATGTGTAAGGCAATGAATCGCTCTTTAACAAATGTTTTGATTGGTTCATTTGGTGCAAGTGCCGTTGGAGGTGGTTCATCCACAAGTGCACAAGGCACTCATAAAGAAATTAGTTTAAGTGATACCGCTGTGTTGATGAGCTACGCAAATAGAGTTTATATTGTTCCTGGATACGGACTCGCCGTCGCACAGGCACAACATGCTTGTCATGAGCTCGAAAAATTATTAGAAAGTAAAGGGGTAGAGGTAAAGTATGCAATCCATCCCGTTGCAGGTCGTATGCCAGGTCATATGAATGTTCTGCTTGCTGAAGCCGATGTTCCTTATGATAAGTTATTGGAAATGGAGCAGGCTAATGAAGAATTTTCTACCACTGATGTGGTGCTAATTCTGGGAGCTAACGATGTGGTAAATCCTGCTGCAAAAACGGATCCATCTTCTCCTATATATGGCATGCCTATTTTGGATGTTGAATTAGCGAGGCATGTTATTGTAAATAAGCGAAGCATGAAACCTGGATATGCTGGAATTGAAAATGAACTTTTCTTCCGTCCTAAGACTTCCATGTTGTTTGGCGATGCTAAGAAAGTGTTGCAAGAACTGGTGGCAGAAATAAAGAATCTTTGATTCTATTATCCTTAAGTCGTGCAATTACCAACCGCGCTACTCAATTCTTTGGAAGGTCTTTCTGGGTTTGATAGAGAGGCTTTCATGCAACGACATCTTGAGGACGACTCAATGACCTCGCTACGTTTGAATCCCGACAAACAACCTTCCTTGCCCTTCTCTCTTCGAAAGGTTCCGTGGGCTCTTCAAGGTTTTTATGTTGATCCACGACCTTCATTTACGTTCGATCCTTTTTTTCATGCGGGTTGCTATTACGTGCAAGAAGCCAGCAGCATGTTACTGGAGCAGGCGTTTATCCAGCATATGCCTTCTCAACAACCTATATGTGCATTGGATTTATGCGCGGCCCCAGGTGGAAAGACAACGCATCTTTATTCTTTGTTGCCCAAAGGCAGTGTATTAGTGGCTAATGAAGTGATAAAGTCCCGAGTGAATTTACTTCGGGATAACTGTATTAAATGGGGTACTACTTCTGTGGTAGTTACACAAAATGATCCTCATCATTTTCAAGGGTTAGCCGGTGTGTTTGATTGGATAACCCTGGATGCGCCCTGTAGTGGAAGTGGGCTTTTTAGAAAAGATCCTCAAGCAATTTCTTCGTGGAGTGAGTCACATGTTATTCATTGTGCTCAACGTCAGCAGCGAATTGTTGCAGCGGCTTGGCAGGCGTTAAAGCCAGGCGGTATCTTATTTTACTCAACCTGTTCCTACTCCCTAGATGAGAATGAAAATATTGTTTCCTGGGCAAAAAATGAATTAGGTGCTACTATTCTCCCTTTGCAATTGGATACTGCATGGGGCATTCAGGAAAGTGAAGTTGGCTATCGCTGCTGGCCTCATCAAATGCGCGGAGAGGGTTTTTATTTTTGTTGTTTGCAAAAGTTGGCTACTTCGCATTCAACCCACTCTTCAATAAGGGCAGATAAGTTTTTGCCGCTATCTCAAAAAGAAAACCAACGGTTAAACGGGTGGATTGATTTGATCGATCAACATTTGTTTGATGTGGGTGGTCAATTGCATGCCTGGCCTGTTTCTCAATGGAACTTACTCGCATTATTCAAACAAAAGTTATATATCTGCTACGCAGGATTACGAATTGGTCAATGGATGAAAGAAAAATTTATTCCTGATCATGCACTTGCGCTGTCAAATCAATTAGCAGCAACAGTACCTACCTTTCAATTAGAAAAGGAGCAGGCTATAAATTACTTACAGCGAAAGGAGATTGATATGTCTAACGTTATTCGTGGATGGAATCTTATTACCTACAATGGCTTTGGGTTGGGATGGGTCAATGTTTTGCAGGGCCGAATCAATAACTACTATCCAAAAGAGTTTCGAATTCTAAAGGACAAGGAGTGAATTATTTTTCAAATCTAAATCCTGCTAAAAAGGCAGCTATATTCATTCTTTTTTTACCTTCTAATTGCATCTCGTCAACACAAAGCCATCCATCTTCACAAGCAAAGCGCAAGTAATTTTTTTCGTCTGTTTCAAATTCTCCAGCAATTTTGCTTGGATTTGTTTGAATAATTGTTCCTGAAAAAATTTTTAGTTGCTTACCTTGTAACTGCGTATGGGCGCCAGGAATAGGGCTGAGGCCTCGAATTAGATTCAGTATAGTTTGTGCTGGCTGATTCCAGTTGATGTGCCCCGTTTCCTTCGAGATTTTAGGTGCATGTTTAATCACATTTTCACTTGCTACTTGTGGTTGCGGAGTCAGCTGTCCATTCACATATTTTTCAATGGTCTCTACCAATAATGTAGCGCCTAACTGTTGGAGTTTTGTATAAAGCGTACCAAAATTGTCCAATGGCTCAATAGGGAGAGATTTTGAAAGTAAAATATCTCCTGTGTCGATTTCTTGTTTGAGTAAAAATGTAGTTACACCTGTAGTTTGCTCCCCATTAATCAAAGCCCAATTAATAGGAGCCGCTCCTCTGTATTGCGGAAGTAAAGAGCCGTGGAGATTGATGGTGCCCAATCGAGGACGATTCCAAACTATTTCTGGGAGCATTCGAAAGGCTACTACAATTTGCAAGTCTGCTTTCCATTGATCAAGCTGTTCTAAAAAAGTCGGATCTTTTAATTTAACAGGCTGTAGTATGGGAAGATGATTGGCGAGAGCAAATTTCTTAACTGCGCTTTCTTGTAATTGTAATCCTCTTCCTGCAGGCTTATCAGGCGAAGTAACCACCCCAACAATTGTAAAACCTGCTTCTAATAGCGCGCGTAAACTCGCTACTGCAAAATCAGGTGTCCCCATAAATACAATACGGGTAGATTTTTTTTGATCTGACATGGATGCGAAAGTACAAAATGTCCTTTCCGCTACTCAAAATCTGGATAGAGTAAATAGCGTTTTCTTATTGTTTTGAATCGAGTTAATGCGGGTTCCCACGATTTACGAATTTCTACCTCCGTTTTTCCGGCTTTAATTTGGTTGGCGAGTTCACTGTTCCCCGCAAGTTTATTAAAGAAAGACTTGGATGGATCACCCGTTTTTGGAATCAGAAAAAAGCTATCCTTAGCTGGGTAAAGTTGATAAGCCCTCAATAGCCAATTCAATTGTATTTTGTTGTTTACTTTTTGTCTCACTTCCTCTGCTGTTCCGCCAAAATCCCAGCCATAGCATAGTTTTCCATAGTGTTTAGAGTTTTTAGCTCCTTCGTTAGGATTAGGGGTAAAGCTGATTAGACTTTTAGGAAGGTCTGGATGCCCAATTAACTGAAAGGGTCTTTCCGTTCCTCTCCCTTCACTAAGGGTTGTTCCTTCAAATAAACATGTTGTGGGATATAAATAGATTGACTGTATGGTTGCGAGATTCGGCGAGGGGCGTACAGGTAAACTATAGCTTGACTTATGCGTGTAATTGTCGCAAGGGATCACTGTCAATTTGAAGTTTGCAATATTGGTTGATTGCTTTATCCATTTTTCACCCAGTAACATTTTTGCATATTCTCCTATAGTCATACCATATACGATTGGTACCGGCTGCATCCCGACGAAAGAGCGGTAATTGGTATCTAGCACCGGGCCGTCTACATAATGGCCGTTTGGATTAGGTCGGTCTAGAACAATCAAAGGCTTGTTGAATTCAATTGCCGATTCCATGTACGCTTCCAACGATGAAATAAACGTATAAAAGCGAGTGCCTACGTCTTGGATATCAAAAATTAAAACGTCAACTTCTTCAAGATCTTTTTTTGTAGGTTTTCTTTTTGCCCCATATAAGGAAATTACAGGAATACCTGTTTTTTCGTCTATGTAATCACCCACTTTCTCACCTGCATCAGCAGTTCCTCTAAATCCATGTTCTGGGCCAAAAATGACGCGTATGGCAATACCCAGATTTTGTAAGGTATCAACGAGGTGTTTTTCTCCCACCATTGAAGTTTGGTTGGCAAATATGCCAACTCTTTTTCCTTTTAATAAGGGCAGGTATTGATCTAAGCGGTTAGCGCCAGGACTGATTGTTTGGGCCTTGGATGCTTTTTTAGCGATTGTTTGTTGCTGACCTTCCGCGGGCATGAATCCTGCAAGGAATAATACAAGTAAATAAGGCTTGAACATGCGTAAGATTTGAGTATTGAAAATACAAAAAAGAGGTCGTAAAAAAATAAGTAATAGGGCCACTCAATTACAGTACCTTGCGGGTAAATTTTATAAAATGGCAGTAGTAAAATCAGGTGATAGTGTAAAAGTGCATTATCATGGCAAGTTGACGAACGGAGAAACATTTGACTCTTCTACCGGAAGAGAACCTTTGCAATTTAAAGTTGGAAGTGGTGCAGTGATTAAGGGATTTGACGACGGTGTTACCGGAATGTCCGTTGGAGAGAAAAAGACAATTCATATTCCATTTATGGAAGCCTATGGACCACATAGTCCAGAAATGGTTATTGATATGCCAAAAGAGAGATTTCCTGCAGACATGGAAATCTCTATTGGAATGCCGCTTCACATGAGTGATGGGCAGGGTAGAACATATCAAGTAACTATTACAGAAATTAAGGAGACCTCTGTTTTGCTAGATGCGAATCACCCCTTAGCAGGAAAAGATTTAGTATTTGATTTAGAGTTGGTTGATATCGAGGGAGGTAGCTCGCTGATCATTACACCTTAATCTAGAGGGAAATGGATTTACTCTTGCAACAGTACTCCTACACTGTGCGTGATCGGTTTATGCGGTATGTACAGATTGATACGCAAAGTGATCCTCATAGTCATAGTTTCC
>JBILMC010000067.1:0-6629 GCA_044375755.1 Chitinophagaceae bacterium | reverse complement strand
TGATATCATTTTGACTGGAGGAAGTGAGGCTGTTATCAGTGAGGCTGGAGTAGGTGGGTTCAATGCTATGAAAGCCATGAGTGAACGAAATGACGATCCTGCTACAGCAAGTCGTCCTTATGATAAAGACCGTGATGGGTTTGTAATGGGAGAAGCCGCAGGAATGTTAGTGTTAGAATCTCTGGATCACGCCATCGCACGCGGGGCTCGTATTTATGCCGAAGTTGCAGGCTGTGGTGCTACTGCAGATGCTTATCATATTACCGCTCCTCATCCGGATGGTTTAGGGGCAAAAAATGTGATGTTAGCTGCATTAGAAGACGCGGGAATGCGTCCCGACGAGATTGATTATATCAATACGCACGGAACTTCTACTCCCATTGGTGATGGAGCCGAGGTAAAAGCTATTACACAGGTATTTGGGGAACACGCCTATAAGCTTAATATCAGTGCTACTAAATCTATGACGGGACACTGTCTAGGTGCAGCTGGAGTAATTGAGTCTATTGCAAGTACAATGGCGGTTATACACGATGTAGTTCCTCCTACTATCAATCACTTTACAGATGATCCTGACATCGATCCCAAGCTTAATTTCACCTTCAATAAACCTCAGCATCGAACAGTTCGTTCGGCATTGAGTAATACGTTTGGATTTGGTGGACATAATGCTTGCGTGATTGTACGCAAGTACTCTGTTTAGTATTCTGTTTTTTGTGTAGCTTGTGCAAGTGCTTCGGTTATTTCACTGGCTTGCTTTTCGCAAACGAAATTCTTTTACCCGGGAACTTACCAATTTACTCGGGTACCATCCTTATTCCATAGACTTATATGAAACTGCATTAACCCATCGTTCATTGGGAGATCAGACCGATCAAAACAACGAACGACTCGAATATTTGGGTGATGCCATTCTAAGTGCATTGGTAGCCGATTACTTATTTAAACGGTATCCCTACAAGGGCGAGGGATATCTAACCGAGATGAGAAGTAAAATGGTCAATCGTCAACAGCTCAACCATATTGCCTTGCGAATGGGTTTGAAAAAAATTACACGCTACAATAAGTCCGATGGTTCACTTCGACTGAGTCACATTTTTGGAAATACGTTGGAGGCCTTGATTGGTGCCGTTTATTTGGATATTGGGTATAAACGAACAGAAAAGTGGGTCATGAAAAATATTATTCTGCCTCACATGTTTGTCGATGAGCTAGAGACAAAGGAGTTCAATCATAAGAACAAGCTTTACGCCTGGGCCAGTAGAAATGGAGCTATGTTGGAATTTGAGACGCTGGATGAGCGAATTGAGAATGGTCGTCGATTATTCACCGTAGCCGCAATGTTGAATGGTGAGCCTATCGCTGAGGGAAAAGCATTCAACAAAAAAGATGCTTCACAAATAGCAGCACAGGCTGCAGTAGATAAATTAGGGTTACCTGCAACAGAACCTGGCGACTAATTATTTGATTTCCTGACAAAGTTCAATGAGTACACCGTGGGCATCCTTAGGGTGTAAAAAACAAACCAATTTGTTATCAGCCCCCTTCTTGGGCTTTTCGTTTAGAAGCGTCAATCCCTCTTTTTTTAATCTTTCCATTTCTCGTTCAATATCCTCTACTTCATAAGCGGTATGATGTAGCCCTTCGCCTCTTTTGGCTATGAATTTTGCAATGACTCCGTCCGGGTCCAGGCTTTCCAATAACTCAATTTTCGATTCTCCAACCTTGAAAAAAGCAGTATTGACTTTTTCACTCTCTACTAGCTCTGTTTTATAGCAGGATGTGCCTAATATTCGCTCAAAACGCGGAATTGCTTCGTTTAACGATTGCACCGCAATTCCTATGTGTTCAATTTTATTCATTTTCAAGTCGTTTTGTCAGGGCTTACGAATTCGGTAAAATCTTTGTAACCATGAAATTACCCCATTCGAATAGAACCTTTTGGGATAATTTTGCGTTGTACAAAGGAAACAAAGAATTTATGCTAAAACTTCCCATTTATCTGGATCATAACGCAACCACCCCTTGTGACCCCCGGGTGGTAGAGGCCATGGTCCCTTATTTTACCCAGAATTTTGGGAACGCTGCAAGCCGTAACCACCCTTTTGGATGGCAGGCTGAAGAGGCAGTGGATTATGCCCGTGAACAAGTTGCAAAGCTGATTGGCGCGGATCCCAAAGAAATCATTTTCACTTCCGGAGCAACCGAAGGTGATAACCTTGGAATTAAAGGGGTATTTGAAATGTACGCCAGCAAGGGAAATCACATCATTACTTGCAACATTGAGCACAAGGCTGTTTTGGATACTTGTCGCAATTTGGAAAAGGAAGGAGCTGAAGTCACCTACCTCAATGTAAAACCAAATGGACTAATTGACTTAGCCGAACTAGAGGCAGCCATTAAGCCTACTACAATTTTGATTGCAATCATGTACGCCAACAATGAGATTGGCACTGTGATGCCTATGCGTGAAATCAGTGCTATTGCTCGCAAGCATGGTGTACTGGTATTTTCGGATGGAGTGCAGGCAGTAGGTAAAATTCCTGTTGATGTTAATAAAGATGGCATCGACCTAATGGCTTTTACAGCACATAAAATGTACGGTCCTAAAGGAGTTGGTGCTTTATATGTACGTCGTAAAAATCCCCGTGTAAAAGTAACAGCGCAAATTGATGGTGGTGGTCACGAAAGAGGAATGCGTAGTGGCACCTTGAATGTTCCAGGTATCGTAGGATTTGGAAAGGCTTGTGAGATTTGTATGAATGAAATGGAAGCTGATGCTGCTCGTATTAGCAAGCTTCGCGATAAATTGGAAAATGCGTTACTCAAATTGGAAGAGTCTTACCTGAATGGGGATAAAGAGCATCGTTTGCCACACGTCACTAATATTTCTTTCAAATATGTAGAAGGAGAAGGACTGATGATGGGCTTTAATAAGAATATTGCCCTCTCTTCTGGTTCTGCTTGTACTTCTGCATCGTTGGAGCCTTCTTATGTGTTGAAAGCGTTAGGACTTGGCGATGATCTTGCACATAGTTCATTACGATTCGGCCTAGGACGTTATACCACAGAAGATCAAATCGATTACACAATTGAACATGTTTCTTCTACGGTAACAAAACTTCGCGAGATGAGTCCACTTTGGGAAATGTTCAAAGAAGGTATTGACTTAAATACCATTGAATGGGCGCATCATTAATTAAAATTTAAATAACAAAATTGTATGGCATATTCAGAAAAAGTAATCGATCATTATCAGAATCCTAAAAATGTAGGAACGCTAGACAAGAGCAAGAATAATGTGGGAACAGGTCTTGTAGGGGCTCCTGAGTGTGGAGACGTGATGCGTCTTCAAATTGAAGTAGACGCAGCTACTGGCGTGATCAGCGATGCAAAGTTTAAGACCTTTGGTTGTGGTTCTGCAATCGCTTCCTCATCACTTGCTACAGAGTGGTTAAAAGGTAAAACAGTAGACGAAGCGGTTAAGATCGATAACATGACAATTGTTGAAGAACTTAATCTTCCTCCTGTAAAAATTCACTGCTCTGTATTGGCAGAAGATGCTATTAAGGCAGCGATCAATGATTATCGCAAAAAGAACGGATTAGAAGAGTTACAATTTGAAGAGCGTCCCGTTCACTAATTGATTAAAATGAGTACAGAAACACTAACTACAGCGGCTCCGACAGAAATGGCTAACACCATTTATGTAAGTGATAAGGCGCGGGTAAAAGTGCTTCAATTACTTGCAGATGCTGGGGTGGCAGATGATCCCTCTTATTTTCTTCGAGTGGGAGTAGTAGGAGGTGGATGTTCCGGGTTGAGCTACAAATTGGACTTTGACAACGAAAAAAAGCCAATGGACCAAGAGTTTGAGGACAATGGCATTCGCGTAGTGACTGACCTCAAAAGTTTTTTGTATCTGGTTAACACAACACTTGATTTCTCGGATGGTCTTAATGGAAAAGGATTCTTTTTCAGCAATCCCAATGCCAGTCGCACCTGTGGATGTGGAGAGAGTTTTGCTGTTTAAGACCTGTTAAAGCAATTAAATTAAGGGCCGCTTTGTAAAAAGCGGCCTTTTTGTTGTAGCGATATTAGTACTTTAGCAACCATGTGGGCACTATGTAAAAAAGAGTTGTCGCAGTTTTTTAGTAGTCTGAGTGGCTATATTGCTATCGCCGTCTTTTTGTTGGTTAACGGACTGGTTCTTTTTGTTTTTGAGGACAATGTGTTAGACTTTGGATATGCAACGCTAGATCGTTTTTTTGAACTGGCGCCTTGGATTTTATTACTCCTCATTCCGGCCATAACTATGCGCAGTTTTGCTGAGGAATTTCGCACAGGAACTTGGGAAGTGCTTCGTACCCAACCATTGACCGATTGGCAAATCACAGGTGGAAAATTTGCAGGTGCGTTTTTAGTAGTGGCCATTGCACTCTGTCCAACTTTTTTATATTCATTTATTGTTCAAGCACTCTCAGCAGATCAGGGATTGGATTGGGGTGCCACCATCGGGTCTTATTTAGGCTTGTATTTACTGGCTGCGGTTTTTACAGCAATTGGTATTTGGTGTAGTAGCTTAACAACAAATACAATAGTTGCCTTTTTGCTAGCTGCGCTTAGTACTGCGGCACTGTATTATGGTTTTCACGCCATTAGTTTATTATCATCACTGCCTGCTGGTTTAGGGTATTGGATTGAATGGATGGGGATTGACTTTCACTATCGTAGCGTGAGCAGAGGATTGATTGTGAGTACAGATCTGATTTATGTGATCAGTTTGTGTTTTTTATTTTTTCTATTTACCATTCGTAATCTCCGCAAGCGATAAATGAAACAGGTGTACCATTGGATGCTTCAACATAAAATTGGAACTGCTCTTGCGGTTGCTATATTTTTTTTGATTAACCTTTTATCTTATCAATGGCCAGTAAGACTAGATTTGACTGCTGAGAAAAGGTATTCAATCGATTCAGCTAGCCGTTCTTTAATTCGTTCATTAGATGACGAGCTAGAATTACTTGTTTTCATAAAAGGAGAGTACCCTTCAGGTTTTAAAAAACTGGCTAACAGCACCGATCAGTTTCTTTCCTTGCTACAAGCGGAGAATCCCAGCCGCTTTCGTTATCGATTTATTTCTCCAATGGATGAAGTAGAGGATGGAAAACTATGGGGAGACTCATTAATAAAGTTAGGAGCGCTTAACATCAATCTCACAGTACAAAAAAAGGCGGGGCAGAGTAGTAATATAATTTTCCCAGTAGCTTTAATTCGATATAAAGGTCGACAGAGCTTAGTTACGCTATTACCTGGTGCAAGTCGTTCCATTTCTCAGATAGAACTAAATCAGGCTGAAGCATTGATGGAGTACCAGTTTACTAGTTCTATTGATAAACTAATGCATCCTAAACGACCTGGCGTTGCTTATGAAACAGGACATGGAGAACCCCTTGATGAGCGTACCTATCAATTACGAATGGCCTTGCAACCCGATTATGAACTTCGCACGCTCGATCTTACGAAGCAGCCTATTGTTCCTGTTGGGGTAGATGTGTTATTGATTGTAAAACCTTCTTCACGATTTAGTGAAAATGAGAAATTCAAGATTGATCAATTTGTAATGCGTGGTGGAAAGTTAATTTGTTTTCTGGATCATCTATATGCAGAGATGGACAGCTTCGCACGCAAATCTGAGTTAGTTGCTTTTGATCGTGATCTTAATATTGAGGATCTTTTTTTTAGATACGGTGCACGGGTTAATCCAGATTTAGTTATGGATTTGCGTTGTGAGGTTAGTTATATTCAGGTGGGTGGAACCGCACAGCAACCTCAAAATGAATTTCTACCCTGGAATTACTTTCCATTGGCAGCTGCGCCGGATGCCGATACTAAATTAAAAACGGCGGGTTATGTATCGATGCGGTTTGCTAATTCAATTGACACCATTCAAACACCTGGCGTTCTTAAAACACCTTTATTGGCAAGTTCTGATCGGGCACGTGTGATTAGTACCCCTGCCTTGATTTCGCTGAATGAAAACAGTACGTTGCCTGAGAACAAGTTATTTAATCGCTCTGCTATTCCTTGTGCGTATTTATTGGAGGGCCAGCTTTCTTCATTATTTAAGAATCGAATTGTTTCTTCCCTTACGGATTCCCTCACACCTGCTGGTATGTCTTTTATACCGCAAACTGACCAGGGAGCTGTGATTCTGGTGGGCGATGGTGATCTTGTCTTAAATGACTATATCCCTGCTGTAAATGAGCAGGGGCAGTACGATCCACAAGCACCACTGGTTCCTACAGAAATGGGTTGGAATAAATACACTCAGTTTGAGTACCTCACAGGCGGTGACGCGGGTCGATATTTTATTCCGGTGGCCAATAAAGAATTTTTGCTCAATTGCGTAGAATACCTGGTTAGTAATTCTGCAATCAGTCGGTTAAGAAGTAAAGAAATTACACTCCGATTACTAGATGGTGAAAAAGTAAAAGCATCGCGTGTTAAGTGGCAACTTATCACCCTGGTAGCTCCATTAGTTCTATTAGTGCTGGTTGCGTATAGTGTACTGTTTTGGAGAAAAAAGCAATTCGCACGCTGAGGCCCTATCTTTGAGGGTTGAAATA
>JBILMC010000077.1:0-6284 GCA_044375755.1 Chitinophagaceae bacterium | reverse complement strand
AAATAAATCAGGCGGCTGTTCCACCTTCTACCAACACAGTAACCCGGTTGTGAAGGACCTCAACAAATCCACCTTGGATGGAGAAACGAGCTAATTCATTCTGCTTATCACGAAGCACTTTGATTGTTCCTTGTTTTAGCGCGCTGATCAAGGGAGCGTGCTTTTCCAACACCTCAAAAGAACCAGTCAAGCCAGGCATTTGCACACCATAGGCGTCACCGCTAAACAACTTCTTTTCTGGAGTAAGAATCTCAATTATCATGATCACAGTTTATGCGTTAGCTTGAGCCAACAACTTCTTACCTTTTTCAATTGCATCATCAATGGTACCAACTAGGTTAAAAGCGGCCTCTGGATACTCATCCACTTCACCATCCATGATCATGTTGAAACCACGGATTGTTTCCTCAATTGGAACCAATACTCCTTTTAAACCAGTAAAGGCTTCCGCAACGTGGAATGGCTGTGACAAGAAACGCTGAACTTTACGAGCACGGAACACAACCATTTTGTCTTCATCACTTAACTCATCCATACCCAGAATCGCAATGATATCCTGTAATTCCTTGTAACGCTGTAGCATAGACTTAACTCGGTTAGCACAATTGTAGTGTGCATCACCCACAACCTGTGGAGTCAAGATACGAGATGTAGAATCCAATGGGTCAACCGCAGGATAGATTCCTAAGTCTGCAATCTTACGAGATAATACAGTGGTCGCATCTAAGTGTGCGAATGTAGTTGCAGGTGCAGGGTCAGTCAAGTCATCCGCAGGTACATATACCGCCTGCACAGATGTAATAGATCCGTTTTTAGTGGAAGTGATACGCTCCTGCATGATTCCCATTTCCGTCGCAAGCGTAGGCTGGTATCCTACCGCTGAAGGCATACGTCCCAATAGGGCAGACACCTCAGAACCAGCTTGTGTGAAACGGAAGATATTGTCTACGAAGAAAAGGATATCACGTCCTTTTCCTTGTCCATCTCCGTCACGATAATATTCTGCAATGGTCAAACCAGAAAGTGCAACACGGGCACGTGCTCCAGGAGGCTCATTCATTTGTCCGAACACAAATGTTGCTTTGGAGTCAGCCAATTCTTTCATATCCACTTTGCTAAGATCCCAACCACCGTCTTCCATACTGTGTTTGAAAGCATCACCATATTTCATGATTCCTGCTTCAATCATCTCACGCATCAGGTCATTTCCCTCACGAGTACGCTCTCCAACACCGGCAAACACTGATAATCCTGAATATGCTTTTGCAATGTTGTTAATCAATTCCTGTATCAATACGGTTTTACCTACTCCTGCACCACCAAACAATCCAATTTTACCACCCTTTGCGTATGGCTCAATCAAATCGATAACCTTAATACCCGTATAAAGAACTTCACTCGCTGTACTTAAATTTTCAAACGTTGGAGGCTGACTGTGAATAGGACGTCCGTTTTCTTTAGAAACTACAGGAAGCCCATCAATGGGATCTCCAGTCACATTGAACAATCTTCCTTTGATTCCTTCGCCGGTAGGCATTGCAATTGCCTTGCCAGTATCGGTTACAATCATCCCACGTACCAAACCCTCAGTACCATCCATCGCAATGGTTCGAACGCTGTCTTCACCTAAGTGTTGCTGTACTTCTAGTACAAGTGTGTCGCCATTTTCTTTTTTTAATTCCAACGCGTTGTAAATCTCAGGGAGTTTGCCATCAAACTGCACATCAATTACCGCGCCGATGACTTGTTTTACTTTACCGGTAGTAGCCATTTTTTAAGGTTTTTGAGCAGGTTTAGACCGACCCGCTTTTTCAGGCCGCAAAGGTAGGGGCGGTGAAGCAAAAAATGAAAAGAAAAATCGACTGTTTGCAGATGGTGGAAAACGTGCTAGAAAGTCCGGCTTTCCTACATTTGCCCCATGCAAATTGTGGAGGTAAAAGATCGGAAAGGGCAAAAGGATTTTCTGCGTGTGAACGTGGAGCTATTCAAAGGTGAACCCAACTACATTCAGCCCCTCGATAAAGATGTGGAAGAGGTTTTTAACCCTCAAAAAAACAAAGCTTTCCGTTTTGGAGAAGCCATTCGCTGGGTTCTTAAAGACGAGAAGGGCAAGCTAATTGGAAGGATAGCAGCATTTGTAAATAAAAAGTACAGAACCAAGGGGGACCGTTTTCCTGTTGGTGGAGTTGGGTTTTTTGACTGTATCAATGACCAACAAGCAGCTAATTTATTATTTGATACCGCCAAAGAATGGTTATCACAAAAAGGCATGGGGGCAATGGACGGTCCCATCAATTTTGGCGAAAGGGACCGTTGGTGGGGACTTATTGTAGAGGGTTTTCAACCCCCACTTTATTGTATGAGTTACAGTAAGCCTTATTACCGAAAGCTATTTCAACAATATGGATTTGAAGTTTTCTTCAACCAGGTTTGTTACGGTTTGGATCCGACCCGCGAACTCAACAAAAAAATTCTGGACCGACATGAAGAATTAAAGAAAGATCCCGATTTCAAAGCCGTTCATGCAACCAAAAAAGACTTAGACAAGTTTGCCGTTGATTTTTCCATTGTCTACAACAAAGCGTGGGCCGGACATGGTGGATTAAAAGAAATCAGTAAAGAATTGGCCATTGCAATGTTTCGTAAAATGAAACCAGTAATGGACGAAAAAATAGTCTGGTTCACCTATTACAAAGAAGAACCCATTGCAATTTTTTTGAATATCCCTGACCTCAATCAATGGTTTAAGTACCTAAATGGAAAATTTGATTTGTTCCACAAATTGAAATTTCTATGGGTCAAATGGACAAAGCCGAATCGTCGATTTACAGGAATCATATTTGGGATTGTTCCAGAACATCAAGGCAAAGGGGTAGATGCCTTTATGATCAATGAAGCCAAATTTGTGGTGCAAGCGCTGCACAAATACAATTACTACGAACTCCAATGGATAGGAGATTTTAACCCAAAAATGATCAACGTGGCAGAAGGGCTAGGTGACACCTATCTGACACGCCGCTTAATCACATGGCGTTATCATTTTGACCGCAGTCTTCCGTTTGAGCGACACCCCATTTTATAAGCCTACCATTTTGAGTGTAGGGTTTCTTATCTTGCAACCATGGATCGGTTCGTTGTTTCTGCCCGTAAATATAGACCCCAGCATTTTGATACTGTTGTTGGACAAGAGCACATTACCACAACCTTAAAAAATGCCATTCGCAACGAGCAATTGGCTCATGCCTTTCTTTTTTGTGGACCCCGTGGTGTTGGAAAAACTACTTGTGCGCGTATTCTGGCAAAAACGATCAATTGTAGCAAGCCTACCAAAGAAGGTGAAGCTTGTGATAAGTGCGAAAGCTGCACCTCCTTCCGTGAAGGCGGGTCCATTAATTACTTTGAATTAGATGCCGCTTCCAATAATTCTGTTGATGACATTCGTACATTGACAGAGCAGGTTCGATTTGCACCGCAGGGCGGGCGCTATAAAGTGTATGTGATAGACGAGGTTCACATGTTATCAACGGCAGCCTTCAATGCTTTTTTGAAAACATTGGAAGAACCTCCCCCCTATGCCATTTTTATTTTAGCAACCACCGAAAAACATAAAATCCTACCTACGATTTTAAGTCGTTGTCAAATTTTTGATTTTCGTCGTATCACCACCACTGATACAGTTGCTCACTTGGAGAGCATTTGTAAAAAAGAAAAAATCAATGCCGAGAAACCAGCACTTCAAATTATCTCACAAAAAAGTGAAGGTTGCATGCGGGATGCATTAAGTCTGCTCGATAAAATAGTAAGTTTTACAAATGGGGAATTAAAATATGCTCAGACATTAGAGCACTTAAATATTCTGGATGAGGATTATTTTTTTCGTCTCCTAACCCAAATTCAAACGCAGGATTTAGCTGGAGCATTATTACTATTTGACGAGATCAATCAAAAAGGATTTGAAGGAGAGCTTTTTTTAGGAGGAATGGCTGAGTTCACAAGAAATCTCTTGGTTTGCCAAGACAAAAAAGCAGTGCAATTACTAGATGTGGTAGAAAGCTTTAAAGAACGTTATCAAAAAGCGGCAGCCGATTTGCCCACTGCAACTCTCATTAGCATGCTCAATTTGCTTACGGAGGCAGAGATTCAATACAAAAGCGCGCGTAACAAACGGCTTTTTATTGAAATGACACTGATACGACTTTGCTACCTTCAACAAGCATTGACGCTGAGCAGCGAGGGAGAAGCCCTCGTCAAAAAAAAAATGACTGATGTCGCGGCTGGTTTAAGGCATAGCCGAATTATTCCCTACGGGCCAAGGCCAATTCCGTTAATCGCTCAATCAAAAGTTACCGAACCAGCTCCTTCACCCCGATTAACCATCGATGAAGCTCTTTTGGATAAAACTCCTCCTGCTCGTGTTCAACCTGCCCCAAAGCTGAATGCCCTAAGTAAAATTAGAGCGCAGTTTAAACAGGATAATTTGCAAAATACCGAAGCACATGCTACTCCGTTGGAGTTTGAATCATTGACACAAGCTTGGAAAAGCTATACGCAAATTTTGCGCGAAGCTAAAAATCCTGCTGTACAGCCTTTTGATGCAGCCACTCTCCGCATTATCGATGAAAACTCATTTGAAGTGCTTACATCCAGTAACATTGAACAGCGTTTTGTCGAGGCAGAAAGAAATCAGCTTTACGCTTACTTACAAGAACAATTACATAATAAATCACTTCAATTTTCAGTGATTGCAAAGGAAAAAAAGGAGCAAATCCCTACAGAGGGTATTCTCACCTCCAAAGAACGTTATCAAGAAATGGTCAAGCGCTATCCTTTAGTTCAACAATTAAAGGAAAGACTACGTCTAGACCTCGATTACTAATCGGGTTTTTATCTTAATTTCGAGCCCAAATTCGTTAGGGAATGGCCGAAGTGATCTTGATGCCCAGATTAAGTGATACAATGACCGAAGGGGTTATTGCGTCCTGGCATAAAAAAGTTGGAGACCGTGTCAAGAAAGGAGATCTGCTCGCTGAAGTAGAAACCGATAAAGCCACGATGGAGCTGGAAAGCTATAAAGATGGCGTATTGCTCCATTTAGGTGGGGAAAAGGGAACAAAATTGCAGGTGAACGACTTACTGGCTATCATTGGTAACGAAGGAGAAGACATCAGTTCACTTCTTAACAAACCTGCAGCCTCTGCAACGCCTGCACCTACTCCTACCCCTTCATCTACCCCTGCACCGACTTCAACACCAACTACTCCATCCTCTTCAACAACTGCGTCTACAATGGATCTATCTAAAATGGACGAAGTTGTATTAATGCCACGCTTAAGTGATACAATGGAGGAGGGCGTGATTGCTGGTTGGCATAAACAAGTGGGTGATGCTGTAAAAAAAGGAGAAGTATTAGCTGATATAGAAACAGACAAAGCAACGATGGAGTTGGAGAGCTATAAAAATGGAACACTCCTTTACATCGGTGCACAGAAGGGCGAAAAAATTAAGGTGAATAGTTTGCTCTGCATCATTGGTGAAAAGGGAAAAGTGGATGTGGACGCTATCGTTGCAGCATCAAAAAGCAGTTCTTCCGTAACTACTGCAGCTGCTTCTTCCCCTGCACCAACTACAACAGCTCAGCCGAGTACGACAACTCAGCCTACAGCGGTGAGCACCTCTTCCCTCACAACATCGATTGGAATGGATGCAAATGGAAGAATTAAAGCTTCACCACTTGCGAAGAAAATCGCCAAGGATAAAGGAGTTGACCTAAGCCTTCTCCGTGGAAGTGGCGACGGAGGTCGTATTGTCAAAGCAGACCTGGATAATTACAACCCATCTGCTAGTGTTACCGCCGCTCCTGTTTTGAATATCCCCACTTACACAGGACAAACCACCGAAGGCTTCACAGATATACCCAACTCTCAAATGAGAGGAGTGATTGCTAAACGCTTAGCTGAAAGCAAGTTTAGTGCGCCTCATTTTTATTTGAAGATGGAGATCAATATGGACAATGCGATCTCTGCCCGCACACAACTCAATGAGGCAAGCCCTGTTAAAGTGAGCTTCAATGATTTTGTGATAAAGGCAGTGGCATTGGCCCTTCGCCAACATCCTGCTGTTAATGCATCGTGGTTAGGCGACAAGATTCGACGTTATCATCACGTGCATATTGGAATGGCTGTAGCCATTGAAGACGGATTGATTGTTCCTGTGGTACGGTTTGCTGATAACAAAACTTTACCACAAATTGCAGCCGAAGCAAAAGAATTAGCTTCCAAAGCCAA